>JBOGTC010000055.1:0-2696 GCA_050692055.1 Candidatus Limnocylindria bacterium
GACCGGTGGTGTCGTTTCTGACGCCCTCCGCTGACTCGGCCGACAGATCCACATCAAGGCACGAGACCAGTGCAACGTTGAGTCAGGCCGTAGCGAAAGACGCCGCCCACATTCTCACAGTGCAACGTTGTCGCCGCGGCCTCGGGGTCCGGACTACCCCTCCAGGATGACGCGCACCTCGATCAGGCCCTCCTCCAGCGGCGCGTCGCTCACGATCTGCCACGCCGCGTGCGACAGATCCACGACGCGCTGATCGGCGGTGGCCCAGTAGCACTGGCACCAGTCGACGATCGGGAGGCGCGCGCATCGGTCCGCGCAGACCGTGACGTGACCATTCACCATGCCGTTGTAGCGCCCGCCGAGGTCACCGGGCAGCGCCACGGTCGCCTGACCCATCCAGCCGGCGGTGCCGGGATAGTTGCTGCCGATCCCGCGCACCTCGCTTGTCGGCGTGGCGGGCATCGGAGTGAATTCGGCCGCGGCCGAAGCGGGCGTGCTCGGCACGGGCGTGCCTGCCAGGACGCCGTCGCGCACGGAACCGACCCCGCGATCCGCGGCGATGAAATCAGCTTTCGAGTCGCGCACCCAGGTCTCAGCGAGCCGGCTGAGCGGAGGCGTGGGATCGAGCGCCGGCATGGCGAGTACGCCAGCGGAGGCCACGGCCGTGACGGCCGCAGCCAGCAGCAGGGCGACCAGCGCCCCGGAGAGAATCCTCATATTTACCTGCTCCGGTTGGGAACTTCGCGTCGGACAGGCCTTCGGCGCACTGATGACGCCGGGAGGGACTGGGGCACAGCCTGTCCGGTTGACGCGTGTCGGTCGGCAAGAAGGGTGCCAGTGATCGATCAGACGGTCAAGCGCGACGCATCGGCCGCTATGCTCACCGACCTCGGGGCTGCGGCGAGGGCCGCCTACTACCCCACCTGGCTCGGCGCCAGCTCCGGCGCTGCCTCGGCTGATCGCGGCTCAGCGGCCACGCCCGGCATCGTGCACGGCACCGGCAGCATCTTTGCAAGCTCTGCGCTTCCGGATATCGGCGGCATGTTCAGCTCGCTCGGCAGCATCGGCTCCACGCCGCCGTCGACCTCCTCGAGCGGCGGCGGCTTCTCGGGTGGCTCGAGCTCGGGCGGCGGAGGCAGCAGCGGATCGTTCTGACGCGCCTGCTGGCGCCGCTCGGGGCAAGCGACTATCGTTCGCGCCGATGAGTTTCAATCGGCGCAATCCCGGCAACCGCGGACCGGATCGATTCGACCGCGGCTCGCGACCGCCGGACGGACGTGGCAGGCCGCCCGGCAGCGGCAGCGGCGACTGGCGACCGCGAGATCGTGGCGACCGGCCGGACCGTGGGCCACGCCCCGACCGCGACCGCTCCTTCGGCCCACGCCGCCCGGATCACTTCGGCGACGAAGGCGGCATGTCGATCACGCTCGATCCCCGTCGCCTCGGGTCCCTGAAGCAGCTCGCCGGCGAGGCCGGCGTACGACCGGGTGAGCTCGTGCGCCGATGGGTCGAGGAGCGGATCGATGCCGCTCGACGCGGCGACCGAGCCGTTCCAGCGCCGGCCGGCGGCAGGGACCCCCTGCTGGTGCGCTTCGAGGAGCTCGCGGCGCGCGTCGCAGCGCTCGAGTCCTCCGTCGCGACCGCACCGGAAGCTCCGCGGCGGCCGGGGCGCCGCCCTCGCCGGGCCGAGACGGCCGAGAGGGCCGAAGCGTCCGAGACGGCCGAGACGCCCGGCACGCCGACGGCCGGGGCGGCGCCCGCGGCCAGGCGCGGCAGGCAGGCAAAGAAGCCCGCGAAGAAGGGCAGCGAGCGCGTGGCGCTCCACGACGAGATGATCGCCGTCATCGGCGAGCGCGGGCCCTCCACCGCCGCCGAGCTGGCCGAGGCGATCGCGCAACGCGGCCGCTACGCCCCCCCGCGCAGCGGCAAGGCGCTCGACGCGGCCACCGTCAGCGCCCGGGTCAGCAATCCGACCTACCGGGGCCGCTTCACGCGCAGCGAGGGCCGCATCGGCCTATCCGACGCCGGCTGACGCCCGGCCGGATCAGTCCTCGAGCACGAAGGTGACGAGGATGTTGGCCTGGAACTCGATGGCGCCATCGCGTCCGACGTTGACGCGCTGCTCCTTGACCCACGCGCTGCGCACCTGGCGAAGCGTCTTGCCAGCGCGTTCGATCCCTTCCCTGATCGCATCCTCGAACGACTGCGTGCTGGTGCAGGACAGCTCGGTGACCCTGGCGACGGACATCGGTGCTTCTCCTTCTTGGGGGGTGGGTGGGAAGTATGCGCTCGGGACCGATGCACGACGCGCGCCAGCCATTGGCTCAGACGTTGACCGATCGATGCGGCTGGGGCAGACTACGGCGTTGAGAAGCGTCGGCGTACTCCGTTGGATTGCGATGCGAGCGTTTCGGGACATCGGTCCAAGGAGGACCCCACATTCATGGCCACTGGCACCATCAAGCGTGTCGTCTCCGACCGCGGCTTCGGCTTCATCGCCGATGACGAGGGCAAGGAACACTTCTTCCATTTCTCCGGCCTGTCCGCCGGACTGGCGATCGAGTCTCTGCGCGAGGGCGACAAGGTCACCTTCGATACCGAGCGCTCCGATCGCGGTCCGCGCGCGACGAACGTGACCGTCGTCGAGTAGCTTCAGCGCTCGCGACTCGAAGCGCCCGGCGGTACCCCGCCGGGCG
>JBOGTC010000056.1:0-2988 GCA_050692055.1 Candidatus Limnocylindria bacterium
TAGCCAAGCAGGTCGATGCGGCCTCGTTCGCCGTAGATGCTGTAGCTGGCCTCCGCGACGACCTCCCAGCCGTCGGTCTCGAGCTCATGCTTGAGGTAGTTGCCGATGGCGGCGTGCTCCTCATCGCGCAGGATCTCACCGGTCTGCCCCCGAATCGTGAGGTCGACCCGCAGCCCCAACGCCTCAGCGTGCTTCCGCAGGGCGCGGACCGTCGTGCCCTCGAGGTCGCCGTCCTCGTGTCGTCCGATGGTCGCGCGGGATAGGCCGCATCGCTCGCTCACGTCCGTCTGCCGCAGGTCCTGTCGGATCCGCGCTGCCCGAAAGAGGCCAGCTACCACGCGATCTCGCATGGACCGATGCTGGCACGCGGCACCTTACCCGCCGCTTACCGGTCGCTGACCTCGCGCTTACGCCCATCCCACGATCCCTATCCGCCCACCGCCGACGCTGACGCCGATATCGCTCGCCACACTGGCCTTGTGCCCGGCTAGGCGTCGTTACGCTCGCCTCGTGAGCGGAACCCCCTCGCATCTCTCGCAGATCGAGATAGCGCCAGCCCGATGAGCCCTATGTTCGGAGCGCCGATCAGTCGCCCGGATAGGGCTCGCCGGACGAGCGCGACGCCTCGGCGGGCTGCCGGATAGGCGCCGCACTGGGCGCCGATCGGGCCCGGCGTGACTGCCGCCGCGAGGCGGCCACGAAGGCCGCCAGCGCCACCAGCGCCAGGCCGGTGATCAGGTACGGGCGCGGTTCCTCTGACGGAGCCATCGCCACGTCCGGCAGCGTCCCGCCGCCGCCACCCGGCGCGGCCGTGGGAGCGGTCGTTGGACCTGGAGCCGCGGCCTGCACCACGATCCGGCCCACCATGTCGGGGTGCGGCGTGCAGTGGTAGTCGTACGTGCCCGCAACCGTGAACGTGAAGCTGAACGACTCGCCCTGCGCCAGGTCTCCCGAGTCGAAGGCTGTTGGGCCGGAGGTGCTGACCGCGTCGTGCACGAGCGGATCGGCGTTCGTCCAGGTGACCGTGTCGCCCGCGTTGATCGTCAGGGTCGCCGGCGCGAACGCGGAGCCGCTGATGGCGATCGCATGCGTCGCCGCGCGCGCCGGCCCGGCCAGCGCTGCCGCGCCGAGGGCGGCCGATACGAGCGTGAGCGCCAGCAGGACAGGCAGGCGAGCAAGCGATCGGTGCAGCGTCACGGGTACCTCTGGTCTGGATGGCCTGTGGACAACCCCGCCGATGCTATCGAACTTCGTGGACAGGGGGGCTTGATTCGCGCACGTCGCGGATGGCATCCTGTGGTCGTCCCGAAGGGGCGGCTGGCTGATCCGAGATCACATCAACGATCGCCGCAGTTCCTTCGGGACATTTCCGTGGCCGCCCCACGACTGAGCGCGAAAGGGCCGTGGGGCCGAGCGGCCGCTCAGAACGCCCACAGCCCGACGGCGAAGCGCCAGCCGAAGTACCCCAGACCCACGAGGGAAGCCGCGGCCAGCAGCGCGCCGGCCCAGCGCCACCGATCGGCCAGGAGCGCGAACCACGCGAAGAGCCCGAACAGCACCAGGCTGTAGCGGGGCACGCTGATCACGAAGCCGGTGCTCACGAAGAGGAGCCAGTTGCCGGCCATCCACGCGGTCCACGACGGACGGAAGCGCAGGGCCGTCACGACCGTCCCCGCCAACCCCAGGCCGATGAACGCCAGCTCCATTCCGCCGAGCATGAACGCGACGTCCGGATCGTCGCTGCGCAGCCAGGTCATGTTGCCGCCGATCCCGTCCCACGGCGGCGACAGCGACTTGAACCAATGATCGCGCTGGATCTCGGCGAACGCCAGCGCATCCCCGTAGACGGCGAGGTTGAGCGCCAGGTAGCTCCCGAAGCCGATGGCGACGCCAGCCGGAGCCGCCAGCCACCGCCAGCGCCAGGACCGATGCCGGTCGGTCCGCCATTGCAGCCAGGCCTCGACGGCCAGCGCCGGGAGCAGGACCAGGCCGTTGACCCGCGCCAGGGTGGCGAGCGCGGCCAGGAGGCCGGCGAGCCACCATCGGTCCGTCCTGGCGAGCCAGAACGAGCCGAGCGCAAGCGCCAGGAAGAGGCTCTCGCTGTAGCCGATGTGCAGGAAGTACGCGGTGGGGAAGATCAGCAGGAAGGCGACCGACAGCCGGCCCACGCGCGCGCCCAGGTCGGCCGACACGACGCGGTACAGGAGCGGGCCGATGAAGAGCGAGGCGGCCGTGGTCACGGCGAAGGCGGCGAGGACCGGCGCGCCGATGACCGCGTTCACCGCCCCGACCAGCCACGGGTAGAGCGGATAAAAGACGATGTACAGGTCGAGATCGCCCGGATACCTCTGGCTGTAGCCCGGGGCGCTCAGCGTGCCCGGGTCGTCGGCGCGGTAACCGAAGACGGCGATATCGGTGTAGTGCGGCGCATCCCATCGGTGCCAGGGCTCGAGCAGGGAGGGTACCGAGCCGGTGCTGATCGTGACGGCGATCACGCCCAGCCCCAGCACGCCGAGCTTGGCAGCGAGTGTCCACGCGACGATCAGGGCATCGATGCGGTCGAGGTGCAGGCGCGACATCGGCGCGACTATAGGACGCATCGAGCGTCGCGTCGGGGCAGCCCCCGTCCTCACCTCCCTGGGTTTGCACCGGGAGTCGCCAACTGGCGAACTTCGGGCGCCTGCTTGGTGGTTTCGTGCAGCCGGAGTCGTAAAGTCGGGAGGCAGAGCCCGCTATCGGCCTCTTCTTCTCCAGTTGCCTACTCCGGGCGCAAACCAGCGCCGAAGGGTGCCACCTCGAGCTGCACGCGACGGAGCACCGGCGGCGGTGGACCGGTCAGGATCCGCCTGTTACGATGGCGCCTCTTCGGTCGGGGCGTGGCGCAGCTTGGTAGCGCGCGTCGTTCGGGACGACGAGGTCGGAGGTTCAAATCCTCTCGCCCCGACCAGTACCACTCAATGTCCCGCCGCGCTCTCTCTGTCGTCGCTT
>JBOGTC010000057.1:0-8643 GCA_050692055.1 Candidatus Limnocylindria bacterium
ACCCGCAGCCCGGTGAACGAGCCGGGGCCGATGCCCACGCCCACCGCCGTCGCGGCGGCGAGCCCTGCGCCGCCGCGCTCGATCGTCGTCAGCAGCCGCGGCAGGAGCTCGGCCGACTGGCGCTGAGCGGAGCTCCAGGCATCCGTCTCGATCATTACGCCGTCCGGCGCGGCCAGCGCCAGCGACAGGTCCGTCGACGCGCTCTCGATGGCGATGATCATGTCCGCGCCTCGATCATGGCGAGCGACCCGGCCAGGGCCTGGTGCGCCTCCCCCCGCGCGCGCCAGCGCAGTCGGCGGCGATCCGCATCCGACCCGTCCGGCTCGATGGCGAGATCGAGCCGCTCCTCCGGCAGCCAGCCGGCGAGCCGCTCAGCCCACTCGATGACGGTCACCCCGCTCCCCTGCCGCTCGTCGAGCAGGCCTGCGTCGCGCGCCTCGCTGCCCTCGTCGATGCGGTACGCATCGACGTGGAACAGGCGCAGCCGGCCCACGTGCTCGTTCACGAGGATGAAGGTGGGGCTGTTGACGACGCTCGTCACGCCCAGGCCCTCGGCCACGCCCTTGGCCAGCTGCGTCTTGCCGGCCCCCAGCGGCCCGGTGAGCGCGATCACCGTGCCGGGTTCGGCGGCTTCGCCCAGCACGCGTCCGATGCCTCGCGTGCGCTCCACCGACTCGCTCTCGAGCCGGCCCGCGGCCGATCGGTCCATGCCCCGCAGTATAGGAATCCGGGCCTCAGGCGCCGTCCGCCACGTCGGGACCCACGGTCTCGCCCACCGCCTCCAGGTTGGCGAGCGGTACGGTTGCGACACGGCCGTCCTCGAAGCGCACCATCCCCGCCCGCGCGGCGATGCCCGAAGGGACGGCATGCAGGCCGTCAAGCACGCGCAGCAGACGCCCGCCCTGTCCGGCGAAGGGCCGCCGGTGGGCGAGCACGCGATCACCCGCTCGTGGCAGCACGGCGCGCATGGGCGCCGGATCGGCGTCGTACACGTAGAGCCGCCCATCGGTCCCGAACAGGCTGCCCAGGCGGCCGGATTGCGCCTGGAACCACGCGAACAGGCCGGGATCGAAGCCGACCTTGCCGAAGCCCTCCACCAGGAGGATGGCGAGATCACCGCCGATACCGACCTCGCGACGCCGCCGCTGGATCGCCTCGAAGTCGCGGAGCTCCTTGTCGAGCACTCCGCCCAGGACGATCCCGGCGACGCCCATGGCCCGTGCCCTGGTCAGCGTCTCTGCCGAGGCGCGCGAGCCGCCGACCACGATGCGCCCGGTCGCCTCCACGGTGATGGCTCCGGCGCGCAGCTCGTCACCCGGCTCGCGCACCGCCACCAGCAGCTCGCCGTGGACCGCCTGTCCGCTCCCGCCCACGCCGCTCAGCATGGCCGCAGGCACGCGCACCTCGATCGCATCCGCACTGACGGAGACGACCTCGCCACGCACATGGCCGACTACCGGTTGCGATGGGCCGAGCGGCGCCAGGAGGGCCGAGCCATCGTCCGCGTCATAGCCCAGCAGGAGCCCGGCGACGGGCGCGTTGACCTCGTGGCCCTTGTCGTCCCTGGCCAGCACCTCGCCGCTGCCGAGCGTCACGCCGGGACGTGCCGTCATGCACGCCGCCGCCGCCGCCGGAGCCCGGCGCAGGGGAGCGGCCACGGGCACGCCGATAGGCCGGCCCGGCGCCCGCCGGGTCGCGAGCACCTGGTCCGCCTGCACGTGCTGGCCGGGAGCCACGAGGGGAGCCGACCCCGGCGGCAGTGGCACGCGATGCAGGACGCTCACCCGAGAGCCTCTGCCGCAGTCGCCTCGCGCTGGAACGCGTCGTGCCAGCCCAGCAGCACCGCGCGTCGGTCGTCCGCGCGTCGTGGCAGCACGATCGGCACGCCGCGTGCGTCGAGGATCAGCCCGACCGACCCGCCGGTGGCGGCGGCGTGGATGCGCGGCGAGCGCCGCGGAGCACCCAGCGAGACGCCGTCTGCCGGCTCGATCACCAGCTCGGCCTCCTGTCCGGCCGGCAGCGACACGATCTGCAGCTGGCCGGCGCGCAGCTCGATGGGCGCACGGCTGGGCCAGCCGGCGCGATGCACGGTCACGCGCATGGCGAGCCGCCCGGGCTCCCCGCCGCGCGACACGACGGCGGTGCCCAGCGAGACGACGATGTCATCGGCAAGCAGCGCCACGCCCTCGGTGATCTCGTCGTCGGGCAGCGCGCCGAGCGGTCCGAGCAGGCCTGCGGGGTCGAGCGCCAATTGCGTCACGCCCAGCGGCCGGAGACCGTCGATCAGCATCCGCGCCGCCTGGCCGGGCTGCGGCGCCGAGGCGAGGGTGCGTCCGGTGCCGATCAGCAGGTCGACGCCGGCCACGGGCGCGTCCTCGGCCATCGAGGCCAGCTGTATCCGGGCCGCTGCCTGGATCACCGCGAGCTCATCATCTGTCTGCGGCAGGCTGGTGGGCCGCGCACGCAGGTTCTGGAGAAGGTCGGCTACCGCTGGTTCGTCCACGCCGTGACCCAGCGCGCGGGCAACGCGGGCTGCCAGCGTGGGACCCGCGCCTGCCATGGTCGACATGCCACCGTTGGCGAAGACCCGGCTCTCCACGTCGCCATCCGGCGTGGCGTTCGCGCGTACGGCATAGCGCGCGCCGATGTCGACGCCCAGCACGTGGAGGCCACCGGCACGTGCGATCTCCCGCACGGCCCGGCGGAGCGCCACAGGGGCGAGGTGGATCTCGCTCTCCGGCTCGAGCGTGCGACGGAGCAGCACCTCGAGATGGCTGCGCAGCTCGGCGCCGGCCTCGGCGCCGGCATCCGGCCGCGGGTTGGCGACTGTCGCAACCGCATCATCCTCGAACAGGCCGGCGACCTCGGCGGCGAGCGCGGCCGATCCCGCCCAGATCACCGGGCTCGACTCGGGGCGGCGCGCGGCGGCCACGAGGGCGGCGACCTCGAGCGCCCGCTGGCTCCGGCCGTCATCGAAGCCACCCGCCAGGAGCCAGGCATCAACCTCCGCCGCCTGCAGCGTCTCGATCCGCTCGGCCAGGCTGCGACCGTCGTCCAGGGTCGCCAGCTCGGCCACGTCCCATCCGGCCGACTCCGCCGCGCGGCGCGCGGCGGCGCCAGACAGCTCGCGCGACACCGCCACGATCGCCAGGCGGCCTGGCCGGCGAGCGGTGTGGCACTCGATCCGGTTGGCCCCGGCAACGAGCCCCTCCAGCGCACCCGCCAGCCTGTGGTCCGCGCTCTCCGCCAGCTGCGCCACCAGCGCTCGGTCCAGCTCAGCTGCGCCCCACGATGTCGGTCCGGCGGCATGCGCCACCACGCGCCACCGTCCGCGAGCTCGACCGATGAGGCTGGCCTTCGTCCACGCCGACCCGACGTCGACGAGGAGCGCTGCCTCGGTGGTGACCGGAACGCTCATCGGCCCACGCCGATCCAGTCGAAGAGCAGAAACGCCACGCGGTCGATGAGCAGCGCCAGGCGGCTGACCAGCAGGTAGCCGAGCCAGCCGCCGATGCCCGCCAGCAGGAGCCAGCGCCCGACGCCCACGGCGGGAACGAGGAGCCGCGAGCGCGGAACGCCGTGCAGGAAGGTGATGACGACGAGGATGGTAACGGCCAGCGCCAGCAGCCCGCCCGCAACCGATGCGGCGCCGCCGCGCGAGACGATGGTGGCGTCGAGCTGCGGCAGAAGCGTGCCGACCACGGCTCCGCCCAGGGCGAAGGCGGCCAGGCTGCCGATGATGATCGAGACCGGCACCGCGGCAGCGCGCCGGGGCAGCCACGGCGCCGCCGTCGTGAGCGCCACCAGCCCGAGGCCGACCCACAGCTCGGGACGACCGCCCGGGTCCGCTGCCAGCGGCGTCACGAGGCGCGGCATGATGACCTCGCGGATCACGAGGACGGCCAAGTAGCCTGTCGCCAGGCCCGCCAGCAGGTGCTGCGACCAGCCGAACAGGCGCCGCTCTCCCAGGAGGCCGCCGAGCACGACGATCGTGGCGAGCGCGGCGACCCAGGTCGCCGCCATGCCGGCGCCGCCGTCGATCTCGAATCCGCTCACGGCACGTCTCGCGGCAGCATCGATCGTGCCCCGGCGAAAACCCGCGCGCCTGCCGCCTGACCGAGCACCAGGACGGCGGCGAGCATCCCCGCCAGGAACGGCAGCGGGCCCGGCGGACCCTGCTCCGCCAGGCGTGCCAGCCTCCCGAGATCGACCGACGCCCGGTACGCGGCGCCGTCTCGAACGGTTGCGAGCAGCGCCTCGAGCTGGCCGGTGCCGAGATAGGGCTGCAGCTCGGGCAGGAGGATCGTCGGCGCCACGGCGACGAGCGGCAGGCCGGGGACGCGCGTGCCGACCTGCTCCACCCACGCCCGCGGGCCGAGGTCGTTGCCGCCCACGACGAGCGCGAGGTCGACGCCGGCCAAGCCGTCTTCGGCCAGCCGACGGGCGATCGAGCCGCCCCCCTCCGACACGATCCCGCCGCGCGTCAGACTCACGAGCGCCGCTTCCGCCCCCGGCCGAAAGCCGAGGTCCTGGAGGCGCGTGGAGCTCGCCTCGAGCCGGCCCAGGCGGCCCAGCTCCGCCACGGCCAGGGCGCGCCCCTCCGGCGTGAGGCTGACCAGCGCCAGGCGCGCGTCACGCCGCAGCAGATCGGCGAAGAGCGCCCGAACCGTCGCCCGGATCTCGGCGTAGGTGCCGAGGTCGGGATCGAAGCCCACGATCACGAGGGGATCGTCTGGGAGCCGCGCGAGGGCGGCCCGCAGCTCCGAGACGCGAGTCCGATCGGGGTTGTCGAGCTGCAGCGCCACGGCGTTCGGCTGCAGCAGGCCGACCGCAATCGCCCCGAGCAGGAGGAGCGGCCCCAGCCGGATCGCCAGCCGCCGCCCGCCCTCACTCATCGGTGGGGCCGATGCCGAGCAGCGTCCTGGCGGCAAGCGTGGCGCCGAGCACCGCGACGCCGATCAGGATGCCGCGGAACACGGCGCCGATCGGCACCTCGAGCGCCCAGCTGGCGGCCGTGGCCAGCCAGCCGCCGGCGGCGCCGCCAATCGGCAGCAGGAGAAGAACGACCAGCGTGGCAGCGACGATCATGAGCGTGGCGTCCCGGCCGCCCGACGTCAGCGAGCGCCGGCCCGCGGCGAGCGTCGTCACGAACAGCAGGCCGAACAGGGTCGCGGCCAGCGGCAGCAGCAGGGCGACGACGAGCCAGTGCACGGCCGGATCGCGGGCGCCGGTTGATCCCGGCCACAGGCCGGCGACGAGCATGGCGAGGATGCCGATCAGGACCAGCAGGCCGGCGAGCGGGTCGTCGGCTCGTCGCCACAGGTCGGTCCCCCTCCGCGCGGCGAGCGCCGCCACGCCCGCGAGCCCGGCACCGGCAGCCACCAGGATCGAGAGATCGATCGCAACGCCGGCGACGGCGCCGAGGGTGGGGTTGAGGACGAGGAAGTCAGCCAGCAGCAGCAGGCCGACGATCACGACCACGACGGTGATGGTCGAGCGCGGCACTCCTCAGTCCACCCCCATCAGGAAGCCACGCGGGTCCGCCACGCCGCTCAGCACCAGCGCGCTGGCGATCATCACCAGCACGAGCGCGAAGCTCATGAGCCGATTGCCGGCGATGGCGGTCGTCCGCTCGATGGCCCCTGCCCGAAGCTCGGCCGGTGCCTGGAACAGCTCGGGGCCGATGAGCGCGCCCGAGGCGGCGAGGAGGACCGTGACCGCCTGGGACGGCTCCGGTGTCCCGAAGCTGGTCGACCCTGCCTCGCGCCCCAGGCCCCTGAGCTGCACTGTCGCCTCTTCGCCCAGGCTTCCGGCCGCGAAGGCAGCGGCGGGACGCGCGCCGGCGGACAGTGCCAGGCCGGCGGCGGCGGGGCGGCCCTCCCCGTCGAAGGCGACGCGCGAGCGACCGCTGCGCTCCGTCGTGGCCGTGCCCCGGTGTGCCGCGTCGACCGTCCAGCGGGCGACGATCGCCGCGAGCGGGTCGTTGACGCTGATCGACAGGGGCACACCGCTGCGGGCGGCGGCGCGCGCCACGTGACGCAGGACGGGCATGCCGGCGAGGGTCATGAGGCGCGACGTGGCGTTCGTGGAGCGAGCAATGCCGGCATTGCCGAGCGACAGCACGGCCCCGGTTCCCGCTTCGGCGGCGAGCGCCATGCCACGGCCCACGCCGGCGAGGCCACCGGGGTCGCGAGTGACCCAGCGGCTCACCGGGCGGGCGACGAGCTGCAGCAGAACCAGCAGGACACCCAGCACCGCCAGGGTCGGGCCGATGCCCAGCCGCAGCGACGATGCGCCGAGCACGTCCCCAACGACGCGGATCAGATCCCCGAACAGCTCAGCGGGATTCGGCATGCTCCTCCTCCGGTCGGGCCTCCTGCAACGGCGCGTCGAGCTGGCCGATCAGCCGATCGACGGCGCGGCTGTCTGTCGCCAGGCCGTGCAGCCAGCTGCCGAGCGATCCTCCCACGACCCCGGAGAACGGATGGAGGAAGGCCGCCATGTCGCTCAGCAGCGGAGCGAGCGGCCGGTGCGCATCGGCGAGCAGGCGCGCCGGGGCGGCGAGGCCGCGACGCTGGAGCTCGGATGCGATGGCCCGACCGGCGTCCTCGCTCATCCGGCCTCGGCCTGCGCGTGCTCGAGCGCCGCGACCACGGCGCGGGTCTCGGCAGGGCTGCCGGTGACGATGACGACGGATTCGAGGAGATCGGGCTCGGCGCGGCGCGCGACCAGGAAGGGAACGACGATCGCCGCCGAGTCCTCCGGCGTGAACGCGCCTCGCTCCGTGCCAAGGAGGGTCAGCGCGACACGCCGCAGCTGGAGCGGCCGCACGAAGTCGAAGGCCGCGGCGAGGGCTGCCCGCAGTCGGTCGGGGTCGGCACGCAGGTCATGGCCGACCGCCACGGTGTGGATGACGTAGCTCGCGGCCAGGACGCCGCCCGTGGAGACGACCGCGCCGCCGGACAGGATGGGACCCTGGTCGACCGCGGCGCGCTCGACGATCTCGCCGCCGTGACGCTTGACCGATGCCGCGGGCCCCGCCGTCATGAACAGCGACTCGTTGGCCGGCACGATCAACGCGTCGACCTCGAGCTCGGCGATCTCTCCCTGCCAGACGTCGATCTCGATGGGTGCTGCCACCATGCTCACCCGCGTTCAGTCGGCCCCGAGGTGGAGCCTCGGGAGACGCTCGCGCAGTGCGGTCGTCACTTCGTAGTTGATGGTGCGCCGCTCGGCGGCGACATCCTCCGCCGTGATCCGGGCGCCCTCCTGCTCGCCGATCAGGACGAACTCGTCGCCGTAGGTTACACCATCGATTCCGCCAACATCCACGGTGAGGCCATCCATGCTGATGGCCCCGACCGTGGGCGCGAAGCGGCCGCGCACGAGAGCCCGGCCGTTGTTCGCGTGGACCCGTGGCCAGCCGTCGCCATACCCGACCCCGAGGGTCGCGATGCGCGTGGCGCGCTCGGCGCGGAACCGGAGCCCGTAGCCGATGGGATCGCCGGCGGCGAGATCGAAGATGCGCAGGGGCGTGGCCTTGAGCGAGAGCGCGGGCCGTAGGCCGGGTTCATGCTCTGCGGCCCAGGGGGGAAGCAGGCCGTACAGCGCCAGGCCCGGACGAATCGCATCGGCGAACGTTCCCGCTCCGGCAAGCGTGCCCCCGCTGGCGCTCACGTGCACGAGCCCGGGGTCCAGGCCGCTCGATCGCATGCCGTCGAGGACGCGCGCCAGGCGCAGCAGCTGGACGTCGGTGTACGCCTCGTCCTCGCCGGGAACGGCGAGATGGCTGAATGTTCCGGCCAGCCGCAGGTGGCGACTCCGGACAATGCGCGTGGCCAGCTCGACCGCCTCGTCGGGGTCGCTTCCCTGCCGGCCGAGCCCGGTGTCCACCTTGAGGTGCACCGCGGCGCGATGACCCGCGCGCGCCGCCCCCGCGGCGATGAGCTCGACGCCGCGCCTGTCATAGACGGTCGCCTCGAGCTCCAGCTCCAGCAGCGCCGGCACCTCCGGGGGACCGATGCCCCACAGCAGGAGGAGCGGTGCCTCGACGCCGCCTGCCCGCAGCTCGGCCGCCTCCCCGACGGTGGCGACCGCGAGGCGCTCCACGCCCGATGCCACGAGCGTCCGAGCCACCGCCACCGCGCCGTGGCCATACGCGTTGGCCTTGACGACGCCGATCACCTCGACATCGCCGGCCAGGTCGCGAACCAGCCGCAGGTTGTGCCGCACCGCTCCGTGGTCGACCTCCACCCATGCCCGGTGCGGGCTCCGCCGAGCGGTTGTCACCGGTGATTGCCGCGCAGCTGCTCGATCGCCTCGGGAATCAGGTTGGCGATGTCGCGGGCGAGCACGCCCGCCCTGCCCATCCGGCGCTCGGCCAGCAGGCCTGCCGCACCGTGCACCGCCACGCCGCAGCCAGCCGCGTCGCGCGGATCGAGGCCGCCGGCCAGGAAGGCACCGATGACGCCCGACAGCACGTCGCCGCTGCCGGCGGTCGCCAGCGCGGGGGTCTCCACTTCCGAGCCGAGCAGCTCGCGGTCCGGCGCGGCCACGACGGTGTGCGCGCCCTTGAGCACCACGACCTGGCGCCAGCGGGCGGCGGCGTCCGCCGCCAGCGCGGCTCTCGCCGCGGCGTCGTCC
>JBOGTC010000058.1:0-3848 GCA_050692055.1 Candidatus Limnocylindria bacterium
AGGTGGCGATCCGGCCGTTCGTACCTCGCGGGTTGATTCAGGGCATCAGGCCTCTAGGATCGGTCGACAGCCCACACCAGCAGCGAGCGATCCTGGACGACCACGGTCCCGTGCGCAGCATGGCACCTAAGGGCGACGTCCTTCGTGCCGGCCCCGACATCCCGCGCAAACGAAAGCGAGAGAGTCTGGACGTCGGCAAAATCGGGGGTCATGTCCGGGATCGCCTCGGGATAGGAGAGGCTGGCGCTCCCATCGATGACGATGATGCATGAGATGACGTCGTCATTTCCGCCGCCGCCGTCCGCCCGCACCGTGGCCGTGGCCATAAGCCGCCGGAACCCGGTCATCGGTATCGCGGTCGTCAGTACTTCCTGGCCCGTCGATGTCAATCCGACCGGTGCGGTCTCTTGCGCGTAGCGGGAGGGCGTCATGAGCTCCGGCGAGTCGAGCCCGTCCAGCCGCTCGGCGTCGAAGGCCGTGTTGGCCTCAAAGGCGAAGGCGGCGGCAGGGACCTGGCCAAGCGTCGACTCGTCGATGTCAAAGCCGGTCAGCGAGCCGTCGGCGACCTTCGCCGAGTTGACCGCGTCGTTGGCGAGCTTGTCCGTGTTGACGGCGCCGTTGTTCACCTTCTCCCGGACGACGGCCCCCTTGGCGAGCTTGTCGCGGTTGACGGCGCCGTTCTGGAGATCGGTGGTCCGCACGTGGCCGTCGCGGATGTCCCAGGTCCGGATCTCCTCGTCGATGACGTCCTCGGAGCTGATCGTGTTCGCGCCGCCTGGATGGGTGGCCCAGGCGGTGCCCATGGTGAGGGCGAAGAACAGCGCCAGGATGCCGTAGATGTTGGAGTGGATGTGGGCGCGGATCCTGCTCGACATGCTTTCGTCGGACCGCGTGCAGCGATACATGGGAGTCCTCCCGTCTTCGGGTGGGTTTCGCGGGGGCTACGGCCCCGGCGCCAGCCACGTCATCGAGAACTCGGGCGTCCACTCGGGTAGGGCGAAGATGTCCAGGGCTGCGTCGGTGCTGTTGGTCTGGCTCACCACCGCCTGGACGGCCTCGCCGGCCTGGAGGTGCGCCTGGGTGGTGACCTCCTGGTTCGTGCCTTGGCTCACGGGTTGAACTCGCTCGAAGGCGATGAACCGCGAGCCGTCAACCCGAAATCCCACCAGGCGGTGACCGGTGGAGTTGCCCTCCCATGCGACCTGGGCGGTGATCGCGTAGATCCCGTCCACCGGAGCGGTGAGCTCCGTGTCCGAGGCGGGGTCGTGCATGTTCGCGGTGTCGTAGCGCTCCGTGTTGAAGGACAACGCGGTGAGTGCGGTCTCCGCGTGGATGCTCTGGCTTGTGGTGTGCGTCACCCGGGCCGCGGGGATCGAGCCCGCGAGCTCGTCGGTGCCGAGCGAGCCGTCGGCGATGTGCTCGCCGCTCAGGGTGTCGAGCGCGACGTCGATCCCCTTGATCCCGCGGTCGGCGATCGTGTTCGAGGACGAGGCGCCGATGCTGAGGTCGGCGTTCTTTACCTGACGGTCGGCGATCTTGCCGCTGCCCACGGCGTCCGCGGCCAGGTCCTTGTTCTTGACCTCGCCGTCGACGATGTCCACGGAGGAGATCGTGTTGGCGCCGCCGGGATGCGTGGCATAGGCCGTTCCCATGCTGAGCGCGAAGAACAGCGCCACGTAGCCGACCACGTTCGAGCGGATGTGAGCTCGGATTCTGCTTCCCATCGTTTCCTCCCTCTGGTTAGTGCGTTTCGTGCTCATCGCGGCGCCGGCGGTACTGCGCTCCCTCAGCGCTGTGGGGAAAATAGCGCTGGCGCTACCTCAAGCTGCTGCCTCCTCGAGCGTGACGCAGTGCCCGAGCCGCTCGAGCTGGGCGACGAGGCGCTTGGTCTGGCGCGCGGGATCCCGGCGGGCGTAGTAGTCGCCGCCGAGGTCCTTGTAAAGCTCGCCGGTGTGGAGCATGTGCCAGCAGGCGCAGATGATCGAGTGCTTGACGGCACCCAGCGCGCGGCCGTGCCCGAGCTGTGACTTCTTGCGCCGGTAGAGGGCCTGCAGGTAGCTGTCGTTGGTGCGCAGCGCCGCCATCGCGGCCTCCTTGAGCGCCTCGTTGAGCCACTTCGATCCCTTGCGAGTCCGCCCGGAACGACGCTTGCCGGCCGACTGATCATTGCCGGGGCACTGGCCCGCCCAGGAGGCGAGGTGCCCGGCGGTGGGGAAGACCGACATGTCGGTGCCGATCTCGGCGACGAGCACCTCGGCGGTGCGCCGCTGGACCCCTGGGATCGTGCGCAGGAGCTCAACGGCCGCCTCGAAAGGGGCGATCTGCTCCCCGATCGCCGCGGTCAGGCCCTCGATCTGGGAGTCGAGGAAGTCGAGGTGGGCGAGGATCGCTCCAATCAGGAGCGCGTGCAGCGGCTCGAAGCGCCCCTCGAGCGCCTCGCGCAGGGCGGGGATCTTCGCCCGCAGCCGGCCCTTGGCGAGCTCGGCCAGGACCTCGGGGTCGGTGGTGCCCGCCACCAGGGCGTCGAGCATCCGACGCCCGGAGACGCCGAGGATGTCGGTCGCCACGCAGTCGAGCTTTACCCCGGTGTCCTCGAGCGCCTTGTGCAGGCGGTTGGCCTCGCGCTGGCGCTCGGCGATCTGCGCCTTGCGATAGCGGGTCAGCTGGCGCAGGTCGCGGATCGGCTTCGGCGGCACGAAGCTCGCCCGCAGAAGGCCCGCCTCGGCGAGTCGGCAAAGCCAGGCTGCGTCGGAGACGTCGGTCTTGCGCCCGGGGACCTGCTTGACGTGGCGGGCGTTGACCAGCATCAGCTCAAAGTCGTCCTCGAGCAGGTGCCAGACCGGCTTCCAGTAGACGCCCGTTGCCTCCATCACGACGTGGGTGACGCCGTGCGCCTTGAGCCAGTCGCGCAGCACCAAGAGCCCGCGGACCGTGGTCCGGAACTCCTCGATCTGCTCGGCTCGCTCTGCGTCGGGACCGGGCACCCGCACGCAGGCGGTCACCTGCGCCTTGTGCACATCCAGCGCGCCCTGGCGCTCGACGATCACGTCCATCGATTACCTCCTCGGTCGGGACAACAGCGATCGCCGCCCGCCAGGAACCTCGGAAACAGACGAGTCTGTGGAGCGCGCTCAAGGCGGCGGTCCCGGGATCCCGGGCGAGGCTCCCACGTCAAACTCAGCACGGGCTCATGAG
The DNA here is from genome assembly GCA_050692055.1 of Candidatus Limnocylindria bacterium. Taxonomy (GTDB): domain Bacteria; phylum Chloroflexota; class Limnocylindria; order QHBO01; family QHBO01; genus JBOGTC01. Next base: position 3,196 of record JBOGTC010000058.1, read on the forward strand.
CACCAGGGAGTACGCGACGTCGGCGGACGACGCTTCGATCCTCCCCGATTTTCACCCGCCGCGGGTCGCCGCGCGCGGCGAGGGGAACTCAGACGGAAGGCGACGATGATCGCACTCGTCATCGCTGCCGTCGCAATCCCAGGCGCTATAGCGGTTGCCGACGTAGGGGGCTCGGATTCTTCATCGCCACCTGCCGATCAGGGTTCGGCACCTCCGGATGCCCAGATCGTGGATTGTCCGCCCTTGAGTCCAGATCTGCCACCAGCCGCTGCTGATCTGAATACGTCGGGTCCGCCCCCGGTTTGCATCCAGGTGAGCGGCTTGGACCCGACTGCTCCAGGACCCCCGCCGCCGGCCGTTCAGCAGGCGATTTGCGATGCTTTGCCCGCCGAGGACGAGGCGGCCCGGACGGATTGCGAGGCGCGCGTCGCGGCCTACGAGCCCTTCCGGCGGGAGATGGGCAAGTGACCGCCAGGGAGCAGCAGCAGCCCCGTATCGGAACGATGATCGTTCTACTGCTCGGCATGCTCGCACTTGTGGCCCTGGCCGCCACATCCGCGTTCGGACACGATAATTTTCGGTCATTCGGAGGAGGGGCAGATTGCCCGGTGTACGGCCATCAGCACAGGGATATCTTCTACACCGGCAACGGC
>JBOGTC010000059.1:0-14582 GCA_050692055.1 Candidatus Limnocylindria bacterium
GATCCGTTCTATGCCCAGGAGGTGGAAAGCGTCGCATTCGAGCTCGGGCTGCAGGTGGTCGTCCCAGCCTGGACGACTCGGCACGGTGGGAGCTTCTATGCCCGTTCGGCTGCCGCGGTCTGGCGCGATGTCCTCTCCGCGCGACCTCCTGTCGACGATGCGCTCCGCCAAACGAGCGCTGATCGGCTGGTTGTTGGAAATGACTGGGGTCTAATCGAGAAGCTGGTGCTGCACCGGTCTGTCTTCCACGGAATCCAGCGTCGTATTCTCGTGCAGGACGGTCGGCTGACGGACGTTGAACTTCGCGCGTCGACTGTCAGCCAGCGCGCGGTCCAGCTTGCCAAGCGAGGTATCTCGCCGTTTCTGCGTCGCGCTCAGCTCCCGTACCTCGGCGCCTCCCGCTATGGCGAGAGCGGTGTCGAGGTCATCTGCGCCACGGGGCCCAAGAGCGCCGATCTGCTCGGCCGCCGCAGTGCTGGGCGGAGCCGCGTGCTGGTTACCGGCCAGCCACGCTACGACCGGTTGAGGTCGTTCCTGCGTGACCGAGCTGCGGATCGACTCAGGTCGGTCGTGGCATTCACGACGCCCTTCGAGGCTGCGGGATTGGGATCGGCGCCCCAGATCCGACAGCACGAGGCGATCTCGAGCATTGCCAGCCTGCTCGCAGCGCGCGACATTCGGCTCACGGTAAAGCCCCATCCGCGCGAGGAGCCGGAGCGCTACGCGCGGCTGGTCGGCGCGGATCATGTAACGATCGGCGATCCGGCCGCTGTGATGGCTGGTGCTGACCTCGCGATCATCGGAATCTCCACCCTGATCGAGGAGGCAGGGCTGCTCGGCTGTCCGGTGATCGTACCTGGCGCGCTCATTCACGGCGCTGCGTTCGACGCGGCGCTGCCGGACCAGGCGATCTATCCGCGCTTTGATGACCCAGCAGGGGCGGATGCGCTCCTCACAGGCCTGAATGATGCGAGCGCGCGCGCCGACCTTGCCTCACGGCAGGCGGCTGTCATCATTGACGATGTTGCCTTCTCGCAAGAGCGGCCGGCCGCTGCCCTGGTCGCCGATGCCATCCTCGGCGTGTAGTGCCGGTTCCGCAGCCTCTCCCTTCGGTCGACTCAGCTGAGGTGCGAGGGCAAGCGTGCTCCCGGCCAGTGCCCAGATCGGTACCTGCATGTCAAAGAAGTAGGCTGGGTTGTTGAGTGCCCCCAGGATATTGAACGTCACGAACGTGAGGAGGACAGCCAGCGACAGATGGTGGGCCTCCGGCGTCAGAGCGCATCGCCACGCCCTGAAGAGCCCCGTGACGATGGCCAGCTGGACCGCCAGGAAGAGAGTCAGCCCCACGATACCCAGTTCGGCGAGAATCCCGATGTAGTCGTTGTGCGGAGCAGTTCGCTCTGCCGGCGAGATCGCTGCAACGGTCGGTGCCGTCATGCCTGGGCCGATGCCGAGCAGCGGCTGGACTTGCCACTCGGTCAGAATGGCGCCCCAGATGAAGAAGCGGAAGGCGAGGCTGGCATCGACCGCCATCTCGTCGCCTTCGCCCGACTCTGGTTCGCCCGGCGCGCGATCCATGTCAATGATCGGTATCGTCCCGACGAAGCGACCGAGCAGATCGGGCCGGATCACGAGCGAGGACGCAAACACGACCGCGACGATCGCCACCAGTCGCCACCGGCGTCCGACTGCGGACATGACGGTGACCGCCAGCCACGCCGTCACTGTGATCAGCCGGGTTGCGGAGGCGACAATGGCGACCGTGCCCAACACCGTCGCGGCAACAGAGGCTCGCCGAGTCGGACGATAGGCCATTGCCAACCCGTAGCCGAGGATCAGCATCATCTGCCCGGCAAACGCGAGGCTGATCGGCCCGCGACCGCCAGGACCCGTCGCGCGCAGGGCGCCGTTGATGAAGCTGGCCTCCCCGACGAGGAACTGCAGGATGCCCAAGGCGGCGAGGACGCCGCAGGCGGCCACGACCGCGCCGCTCAGCCAACGCACATCCTCTGTCTCACGGAGATGCGCCCGCGCCAGGATGAGGATCCCGGCGTAGCTGAACCACCTTGTGGCGGGAGGAGCCCACGTCAGCATGCTGTCCGACCGCAGAAGGCCGTCGAGCACGACGTAGGCGACGAATCCAGCCAGCAGCGCCCCCAAGCGACCCAATCGCGGCCGGTCGATCAGCAACGCGAGCCCGATGAGCGTCGCGACTCCGAAGGTGATGAGCAGGCGCGTATCGAGGGTCCGGCCCCCGATCTGGGTGATGGCGAAATCCCAGCCGATGGTGCTGAGCGGTACGGCCGCGGCGATGGTGATCAGAAAGACGGTCCGTGGCCCAGCCAGCAGCAGCAGTCCCAGCCCGATGAGCAAGAGGGGAGCGCCTGCAATGGAGTGGAGCCCGATCACGGGCATCGCGGCGAACACGAGAGCGAGGCCGAGATACCATGGCCGGGCTTTCGCGGGGAGTATCCAGGGACCCGATCGCATCGCCGACAATCCTATGCCCTCCGGTCGATTAGAGGCGCTGCGAGGGAGTCACCCGGTGCCATGGGGCTATGCTGATCATCCGCCCGCTCAACCGGGCGACGAGGATAGTGTCTGGCTTTCAGATTGGTCACAGGAGTCGGGAATTCCAATGCAGGTCGCTGCGCAACTCATCGGCTACCCGCGGATCGGGCCCAATCGAGAGCTCAAGTGGGCCCTCGAGCGCATGTGGTCCGGACGCATGGAGCGGCACGCCTTCGAGGCCCGGATCGCTGAGCTGCGCACCGCGCACCTCGACGAGCAGCGCGACCTCATCGGCTCCGCGGTCGACGACTTCTGGCTGTACGACCAGGTGCTCGAGACGGCCATGATGCTCGGGCTCGTACCGGATGATCTCGAGGCAGATCTCGACAACGATCCGTTCGCCGTTCTCACCGGCCTCGCCCGCGGGACCCCGCAGCGCGAGGCGTGGGAGATGACCAAGTGGTTCGATACGAACTATCACTACGTCGTCCCCGAGATCGGGCGACCGGTTGGCGAGCTGCGTCCGCTTCCCTGGCGCCAGCCCCTCGGCGGCACGGGCACGACCTGGGACATCCTGGGCCCGTACAGCCTGGCCAAGCTGAGTAAGCTCGGGCGAGGGACGGATGACGAGGCATTCGCCGCATCCGCCGGCGATGCGCTGTGGGGTTGGCTGCGTGATCGGGCTACGGAGGATCCGCGGTTCAGGGTTCAGCTCGATGAGCCGTGTCTGGGCCTGGCGATGGACGACCAGGACCGGGCGACCCGACAGGCGGCCTACGGCGGAGCGGCCAACCTGGGCCTGGATACGGTCCCGCTGGTCACCGTCCAATTCGGCGCCGCCTCGGCCGAGACAATCTCCGCGCTGGGCGGGCTGGGCCTGGCCGTGCAGCGTGCCGCGAAGCACGACGGCCATGCCGCGAGCGGGGACGGCCAACCCGAGCACGTCATCACCGTCATGGACGGCCGGAGCGTGTGGCCGGACGACTTCGAGTCGGCACGGCAGATCATCGATGCGCTTCCCGACGACGGACGCACCGTCCGCATCGTCCCGTCCACCAGCCTGATGTTCCTCCCTTACACGGCGGAGGGCGAGGACCTTCCGCCGGGGTTCGAGTTCGCCCGCGAGAAGGCCCGCACGCTGGCGTCGTGGGCACGAGCGCTGGGGGATGGCAGCAGGCCATCGGCTGCGCAGCCGCCGGCCGCCGACTGGCCGGAGGTCGGTGCGCTCCAGGCTCGGGCGCCGCGCCAGGAACGCCGCGACCAGCAGGCGGACCTCAACCTGCCGCCGTATCCGACGACGACCACCGGATCGCTGCCGCAGACCTCCCAGGTCCGCCAGCTGCGCGTGAGGTTGGGCAAGGGCGAGCTTCCGGAGGGCGACTACTCCAGCGCCATCGGCGAGCTCATCACCCAGGCGATCGCCTGGCAGGAGCGCATGGGGCTGGACGTCCTGGTCCACGGCGAGTTCGAGCGCACCGACATGGTCGAGTACTTCGCGGAGCAGATGGACGGCTTCCACACCACGCGTGGCGGCTGGGTGCTCTCCTATGGAAGCCGCTGCACGCGCCCGCCCATCCTGGCCGGGCCGCCCACCATCTCTGAGCCGATGACCGTTAACGAGTGGCGCCTGGCGCAGGCCGCTACCGACAAGCCGGTGAAGGGCATGCTGACCGGACCGGTGACGATCGTGAATTGGAGCTTCCGCCCTCCCGGCGTGCCGGACGATCTGCTCTTCTGGGCCGTCGCCCAGCCGATCGCCCAGGAGGTGGGCCATCTCGTCGAAGCCGGCGCGCGAGTGGTCCAGGTCGACGAGCCCGCTGTCCGCGAACGCTGGCCGCTGCCCACTGCGGACGTCGAGGAGCGCCGGGCGGTGTACGCGCGCGGCGTGCGCGCCGCGCTGAACCACGTCTTCAACCAGCCGCCATCGGTCCAGATGCATACCCACATGTGTTACGGGACCGATGCGAGCATCGCTCCGCTGTGGTCGGACGCCGGCGTGGACGTGGCCTCGATCTACTATGCCCGCTCGAAGGACGACAATCGCATCCGTTCCTTCTATGACATCTTCACCGATGGGCACCTCCAGATCGGGCCCGGCGTCTTCGACGTCCACTCCCCGCACTCGCCGGGTGAGGGGACGATGGATGAGCGACTGCACCACTTCGTGGAGTACATGGACGAGCCCGACATCTGGGTGAACCCCGACTGCGGCCTCAAGACGCGGACCTGGGAGGAGATCGAGCGGCAGCTCGGCGACATGGTCGCCGCCGCGCGCCGACGCCGCGCCGCCGTCAGCTCCTGACCGCCATGCTCTCGGAGAAGGGCGACTGGGTGGAGATGGTGGAGGTCAACCCTCCGCGCCTGCCGAACATGACCCACCTGTCGCTGCGCGGCCGGTGGCAGCGCGTCCTCATCACCGACAACCCGTTCAAGCAGGTCCGCGTATCGCCGTACGCCTTCGCGGCGCGCATCACGCACGACGTGCCCGAGGTCCGGCCCACCGTCGTCTGCTCCACCCGCGACCGGAACATCCTGGCCATCGAGAGCGAGGTGCGTGGAGCGCTGGGCAACGGCGTCGGCTCCTTCCTGGTGGTGCAGGGCGACATGCTTCCCGAGGTCGAGCACTGGAGCAACAGCTACGAGATCGTGGAGCACCTCCGTGAGCTACAGGGCCGGACGCCAAGCTTCGAGGTCGGCATGAGCACGCGGTCGCGCAGCTGGATGCTTCGCCGCCGCATCGAGGTCGGCGCGCAGTTCCTGACCACGGGGCCGGTGCTCGACCCGGCCGGCGTCCGGCCCTGCGCCGAGCGGCTCGGCACGCGTGATGGCGATCCGCCGATCTATCTCGAGCTGACTCCGCCCATGTCGCCGGCATGGGTGGATCGGCTGCAGGGCGTCGGAGCGATCCCCATGACCGATTCGCTTCGCGAGCGGCTCGAGGCCACGCCCGAGTCGGACCAGCGCCGCTTCGGCTGGCAAGTGGCCAAGCGCATCGGGCTCGAGGCACGCGATGCTGGCTTTGCGGGCGTGGTGCTGATGGGGCTGCGATTCGAGACGGCGGTGGGCGAGGCGTTCGACGTCTGGCACGACGACGGCATCCCTCCGCTGGAGCTCGATTAAGGCCCGGCGGCTCATATCGTTCGGCGGCCCGAACGGCTTCCGCCGATCCCGTATGGTGGCGACGATGGCGCAGGCGGCTCCGAGGAGCACGATCACCACCACGCTCGTCACCCTGTCACGAGCCCTCTGGCCGGTGCTCCTCGGCATCGGCATCTTCATGGCCATCGGTGGGCTCGGGTTCAACCCCTCCGACGAAGGCCTGGTCAATGCCGCGGCGTCCCGTGTGCTCCAGGGCCAGGTTCCGCACACGGACTTCATCTGGCCGCGCCCGGTCGGCTCTGCCTACCTGCACCTGCCCGAGCTGCTGTTACCGACGCCGATGGTGCTCACCAGCCGCGCGGTGGCGCTGGCCGAGCTGGTTGCGTACTCGCTGCTGTTCGGCGCGTTGGTCATCGACCGCTCGTCGCTGCGCTGGACGGTGCCCGAGTCGCTCGCCGTGGCGACATCGGTCCTGGTCAGCATGCATGCCTACCCGCTGATGGCCTGGTACACCGTGGATGGGCTGCTCTTCATCGGTCTCGGTGCCGTCCTGCTGCGGTGGGCATTGCGCAGGAGCAGCCTTGCCGGCATCGCGATCGCCTTCCTGGCGCTGGGGATTGCGACCACCTTCAAGCAGAGCTTCTGGCCGGCTCCGGTCTTCGGCCTCATCTGGCTCGTCATCGCCTCGCCTCGGTCGCAGTGGCTGGTTCGCGCGGCCGCGGCCGTCGCCGCCGCCGCCCTGCCGGGCATCCTGTACGTCGGCGCGGTCGTCCTCTCGGGTGGCATGGCGGAGATGATCACGCAGCTGGGCTCGGGGGAGCCGGTCATCGGCGAGGAGCTGGTCGAGGCGCTCGACGATCTGCGCGTCATCGCCCTCCTCGTGGCAGGCGCCGGCGCGTTCGTGCTGCACCGGATGCTGGACGTCCCGCGCTTCGCAACCTGGCCGCGGCTGCTGAGGCTCGTGCCGTTGGCGGTGGTGGCGACGCTCCTCATCGGCGCGGTGGTGGCCGGAGGCATGGGCATGCGGGGGAGCTGGGGGATCGTGCTTTGGTGTCTCGTCGTCCTGCGCGTTGCGGTCGATCTCGCGTTCACGCGCAGATGGGACTGGCCGGGGATGGTGCTCATCGGTACCGGCTGGATGGTCACCCTGTCGTGGGGCGCCGCCGTCCCCAACCTTTTGTCCGGCTCGCTGGCGCTGTTCGTCCTGTACAGGGCCCGCGACGAGACCGCAGAGTCCATCCGTTGGAGGCAGGTCACGCCGTTCGCGGTTGCCTCCCTGCTGTTCGCGCTGGGCGTCGTGCCGACGTTCGCCATCGCCAGGACCCAGACGATCTATCGCGACCGGCCCGCATCGGCCCTCACCGTGGACCTCGGGACGGTCCACCCCGAGATGGCGGGCGTGATGACCAACCCGGTCACGGCCGCGTACCTCGAGCAGCTCGAGGAATGCGTGGAGTCGCATCCGGCCGGGAGGGTGGCGGCCCTGCCGGACAACGCCTACATCTACCCGCTCTTGGGCCTGCGCAATCCGTTGCCGATCGACTGGATCATCCCGGCCGACATCACCGGGTCGGAGGATCGCATCGTCGCCGCGGCGCGTGAGATCGATCGAGCGGGCGACTACCTGGTCCTGTTCCAGACGGTGAGCGTTGCGCCGCTGGCCACCTTCGAGCGCCTCGAGCCCGCGGCGGACGGCGGTTTCCGCGAGCCCGCGCTCGGCGCGAGGATCCGCGAGAGCTTCAGCGGCCCGCCGGTCTCATGCGGCGTGTTCGAGGGCTTCTGGTCGCCGTGACGTGTCAAGGGACAGTAGAAAGACCCCATCCTCGGTCAGTAGAAATCCCCACCGGCGGTCACTAATCCTCCCCACTCTCAGCTTTGCATGGGAGATGTAGATGGGCTCGCGGGCGGACGGGAGAGGTGGCCCGGCCCTGGGACATGGCCGGCTAGGCAAGACGCTCGAGACCGAGGTCGTCTCGGTCCGGATCGGCCCGCCTGAGCGTCGGCTGCGTGCCGATCGGGCCGCACGCAACGCTCGGCCAAGAAGTGGCCGATAGTCCCGCCAGCAAGCAACTCACCCGCAACTGCAGCCCGGCGGCGGTCGGATCAGGCGTCGGAGGTGCAGCCCTCTTCGTCGGGCAGGAGCGGGCGCCAGGCGACGATCGCCCGCTCATCGGCCTCGTCGACGACGACGGTGGCGGAGGTGGCGGCCCGGAGGAACTCGAACGCGTCGGCCAGCTCGGCCAGCGACATGACCCGGCAGCGGACGTCGACCGAGAGGCCGTCGGCGGGGAGCGCCTCGCCCCAGGCGGCGAGCGGCTCGGGGAAGGGCCAGGCGACGGGGGGCGCGTCGGGCAGCTCGGCCCCGAAGCCGGGATCGGGGTCGGCGACGAAGACGCGGTACGCATCGGGCTGGTATGGCGCGGGGGCGACGCGGGTCGGGCGGAGGGCGTACAGGCGCTCGACGAAGTCGCGCAGCTGGGTGCGGGCCGGGGTGTCGGTGTCCGCGGCGTCGAACAGCGCGTCCGCGCTCGTCACGTGGCGTCCGTCGCCGGTGACCAGCGTCAGCGTGGTGGCGCCGGCATCGGCGACGAAGTCGGGGCCTTCCTGGGGGAGATGGCGATCCTCGCCGCGCAGCCCGATCGACACCGCCGCGGCCACGATCTCGTCGAGCAGGCCGTCGCCGATGCGGAAGCTCTCGAGCCCGTAGCCCGCCGGGCCGGGGAAGCTGGCGTCGACCGGGGCCGGCACGAGGACCTGCCCGTCGCCGTAGATGCTGATCGACGGGAGCTGGCGTTCCCGTTCGAGCGGCGGCAGCAGGCCGCCACGGGTCTCGAGCCGCAGGACGAGCTCATCCGCGCCGGTCGGCCGCTCGACCGCGATCGGGCCCTGCTCCGACGGCTCGGGCGGCGGCACCGGGCCGCAGCCTGTCAGCACCCCCAGCACTGCCGATGCGAGGACGCCTCCGGCCAACCGCATGCCGCCGTAGACGCCCCCGCCGCGCTGCCGGTTCCGCCCGCGCATCCCGCATCGGTGGCGGGCTAGGATCGACCCACGCCCGGGCCGCCCGGCCCGCATCCGCTGGAGGGATCTCGCCATGAAGCTCACCCGTCGCTCGCTCCTGCTCCTCATCGCGGTCGTCTGCTTCGTGCTGGCGGCCATCGGCATCGGGCTGGGGGGCGTCAGCCTGACCGCCATCGGCCTGGCCGCCTTCGCCGGCGCATTCCTGGTCGACGAGCGCGGGCTCAAGCTCGGCTGAGATGGACTCCTTCACCGAGGTGGCGGTCCCATCGTGCCGATCGTCGGCGTCCTCGCGATCGCGGCCGGCATCGCCGGCTATCGGCTCCGCCACACGCGGTTCGCGCTCGCCCTGGTGCTCGTCGCCGCGCTCGCCCTGGCGTACGCCGTGATCTGGACGACCACGCCCGAGTAGCGAGAGCCGCGACGGCTGCGCTGACGCCGGTCGCTACCATCGGGCAGGATGGATGCCGGTCGGCCGCCACGCACCCGCCTGGCTTCGCTGCGGCCGTTCACGACGCGCTTCGTGAACCCGGTCACGCGGCTGGTCGCCGGGCGGCTGCCGTGGTTCGCGATCGTTCACCAGGTCGGCCGCCGCACCGGGCAGCGCCACGACACGCCGATGAACGTCTTTCGCCACGACGGCGCCTGGGTCTTCGCCCTCACCTACGGGTCGCAGGTCGACTGGGTTCGCAACGTGATGGCGGCGGGGGAGTGCACGATCACGACGCGCGGCCGGCGCCTGCGGCTCATCGATCCGGAGCTGGTCGTCGATCCTCGGCGTCGGCTCGTCCCGCCACCGGTGCGCGCCATCCTCGGCCTGCTGCGTGTCACCGAGTTCCTGCGGATGCGCGAAGCGTGAGGCTCGCCGATATCAGGACTGGACCTGGAAGTCGAATCGGTCGTTGGGCAGCGCCGCGCCGTTGTAACTGCAGTTGCCATACGTCATCGCCCAGCCGTCGGGTGTCCCCGCCGGAACGGTGAACGTCCAGTCGATGCGATAGCCGCCCATACCGTTCGGCACTCCGACCTTCGTCGGCAGCGGCTGGGCGTTCCACCACCTCAGCGTTCCGCCGTCGGTGTCGTGGCGAAACGCTCCAGCGGCCGCACGCCCTTGCCGTCGAGCGCGCATCGGCGAGGCGTCACCGTGACGGTACATGATTGGGTATATATGTATATACCCAATGCGCGGCCCCGGAACCGCTCTGCTAGAGTCTGGCTCGGTCTCAAGCCTGCGAGGGAGCCGATCCGATGACGCAAGCAACGACGCGCGCGCCTGCACCGCGGTCCGCCGCCGGCCGGCTCGACGTCTGCGTCGTGGGTGGTGCCGGTCACGTTGGCCTGCCGTTGAGCCTGACCTTCGCCCAGGCCGGCATGTCGGTGGGGATCTTCGACATCGCCGAGAAGAGGCTCGAGCGCATCGGCAACGGCGAGATGCCCTTCCATGAAGCGGGCGCGGACGACCTGCTGAAGGAGATCCTCAAGACCGATCGACTCGAGCTGAGCGCCGACGCGAGCATCCTGCGACGGGCCGGAATCGTGGTGGTCGTGATCGGCACGCCCATCGACGAGTTCCTCAACCCGTCGATGACGGTCTTCGAGCGCACGGTCGAGCAGCTCGCCCCAAGCCTCGCCGATGGCGCGCTCGTGATCCTGCGCAGCACGGTCTACCCCGGCACGACCGCCTACGTCATCCAGGCACTGGCCGACCAGGGCTGCAGCGTGGACGTGGTCTTCTGCCCCGAGCGCATCGCCGAGGGCCACGCGCTCGAGGAGATCACCAGCCTGCCCCAGATCATCGGTGCCGATGACGACCGCGCCGCCGAGCGCGCCGAGGAGCTCTTCCGGCGCCTGGACGTGCAGACCATCCGGACGAGCACCAAGGAGGCCGAGCTCGCGAAGCTGTTCACCAACACGTGGCGCTACATGAAGTTCGCGGTCGCCAACCAGTTCTTCACCATCGCCCAGGACGCCGGCGTCGACTACAACACCGTGCTGCATGCCATCCGCCACGACTACCCGCGCGCGGCTGACCTGCCAGGCCCGGGGTTCGCCGCGGGGCCGTGCCTGCTCAAGGACACGATGCAGCTGGCCGCCTTCACCAGCGACCACTTCCCGCTCGGCCAGTCCGCGATGCAGGTGAACGAGGGGCTGCCGGCCTACATCGTGGATGCCATGGGACATCGGTTCGGCGACCTGCGCGGCCGTGACGTGGGCATCCTGGGCATGGCCTTCAAGGCCGAGTCCGACGACACGCGCGCCTCCCTCAGCTACAAGCTGCGCAGGCTCCTGGCGTGGGCGGGCGCGAACGTGCGCTGTACCGATCCGTACGTGCGCGACGATCGGCTTCAGCCGCTCGAGGACGTGATGCGCGAGAGCGAGATCCTGGTCATCGGCGCGCCCCACCGCCAGTACCGCGAGCTCGACCTGGCCGGCCGCGAGGTGGTCGACGTGTGGGGCATCTCCGACGCAGGCATTCGCCTGTGAGGGTGCTCGTCACCGGTGCAGCGGGCTTCATCTGCGGGTACCTGATCGAGGAGCTGCTGCAAGCGGGACACGAGGTCACCGGGCTCGACAACTTCAGCAAGTACGGCCGCGTCGTCAAGAGCTACGACGAGCACCCGCGCTACCGGTTCGTGGAGGGCGACGCCAAGGACGTGGCCCTCATGACGGAGCTGGCCGCGGACTGCGACCAGGTCATGGCCGCGGCGGCCATGATCGGCGGCATCAGCTACTTCCACGAATTCGCCTACGAGCTGATGGCGGAGAACGAGCGGATCCTGGCGTCCACCTTCGACGCCGCGATCGCAGCGCATCGGTCCGGGCATCTGCAGCGCATCATCGTGATGTCGAGCTCCATGGTGTTCGAGTCGGCCGGGGTCTTTCCCACTCCGGAGGGCGCCCAGCTGACGAGCCCGCCGCCGATCTCGACCTACGGGTTTCAGAAGCTGGCCAGCGAATACTTCACCAGGGGCGCCTGGCAGCAGCATCAGCTGCCGTACACGATCGTGCGGCCGTTCAACTGCGTGGGCATCGGCGAGCGCCGGGCTGTTCGAGACACCGATGTCGTCAGCGGCAACGTCAAGCTGGCGCTGTCGCACGTGGTGCCCGACCTCGTGGTCAAGGTGCTGCGCGGCCAGGACCCGCTGCACATCCTGGGCGAGGGCACCCAGGTCCGGCACTACACCTATGGCGGCGACCTGGCGCGGGGCATCCGCCTGGCGATGGAGTCCGACGCGGCGGTCAACGAGGACTTCAACCTATCGACGGCCCAGAGCACGACCGTCATGGAGCTGGCCGGGCTCATCTGGCGCAAGATCAACGGCGACCGTGAGCTGCGCGTGGTGCACGATCCGCCGTTCGAGCACGACGTGCAGCGGCGGGTGCCGGACGTGCGCAAGGCGAAGGCGGTCCTTGGGTTCGAGGCGACCACCGGCCTCGATCAGATGCTCGACGAGGTCATTCCCTGGATCCGGGAGGAGATGGAGGCAGGACGGATCTGATGGCGTCTTCCGGCCAGGCTGCGCCGCAGCTGTCGGCATCGGCGATCTGATGGAGGCACCGGCGTTCTGATGGCGGCATCGGGCGCTCCGCAGCTGTCGGTCGTGATGCCGGTCTACAACGAGGCGGACAACATCCGTCCCGTGCTGCGGGCCGTCGCCGCCAGCGTGCGGACGCCGCACGAGATCCTGGTCGTCTACGACTTCGACGAGGACACCACCGTCCCGGTCGTCCGCGAGCTCATGGCCGAGATGCCGGCCGTGCGGCTGCACCGCAACACCCTGGGCCGCGGCGTCCTGAACGCCATGAAGGCCGGGATGGCTGTTGCGAGCGCTCCCCACGTGCTGGTCTCCATGGCCGATGGCTCCGACGACCTGTCGCAGGTCGACGAGATGGTGCGCCTGGCGCACTCCGGCGCCGATCTCGTGGCCGCCAGCCGATACATGCGCGGCGGACGGCAGATCGGCGGCCCGTTGGTCAAGCGCATCCTGAGCCGCGTGGCGGGCCTGACGCTGCACTGGTTCGGCCGCGTGCCGATCCACGACCCCACGAACAACTTCAAGCTCTACTCGCGCGAGCTCCTGGATTCCGTCCGGATCGAGAGCCGCGGCGGCTTCGAGCTGGCGATCGAGCTGTCGGTCAAGGCCACCCTCGCCGGCCGTCGCCTGGCCGAGATCCCGACGACCTGGCGCGACCGCACTGCCGGCGAGAGCCGCTTCAAGTTCCGCGCCTGGCTGCCGCTCTACCTGCGCTGGTACGCCTACCTCTACCGCGGACGGCTCCTGCGGCTGCTCGGCCGTCCGGTCCCCTGAGACCTCTCGAGCCTGGACCGATGCGGCGGCTGCTCGTCGTCCTCCTGGGCCTGGCGATCAGCGCCGGGGCGCTGGCGCTTCTCGTCAGCACCATCGACCTCGGGGCGACGGCCGAGGTGCTGGCGCGGACGAACCCGTTGCCGCTCGTCGTTGCGCTGGGCGTGATCGCGTGCCAGGTCATACTTCGGTCATACCGGTGGCATACCATCCTCCCACCGGGGCCCGATGGTCGGGCGGTGCCCGTCCGGCGGCTCGTGCCGCCCCTGCTGGTGGGTTACCTCGGCAACGCGGTCCTGCCGGCCAGGCTCGGCGAGCCGATGCGGGCCGTCCTCGTCAGCCGCCGCGAGCGCATCGGCGTTCCCGAGAGCCTGGCATCGGTGCTGTTGGAGCGCATCGTCGACGTCGCCACGCTCGCGCTGATCACCCTGTTGGCCGCCGTGCTGCTCGGCGCGCCGGCCTGGGTCATCCAGGTCGCCGCGCTGGCATCGGCCGTGGGGGTGGGCGTGGTTCTTCTGCTGGCCACCGTTGGGCCGGCACCGCTCGTGTCGTTCGCAAGGCGGCTCCCGCTGGTGGGTCGGTCCGGAGCGCTTTCATCGGTCTTCGACCAGCTCGATCGGTTCGCCGTTGCGCTGGGAGGCGCCCACCGGCGGCGGGTCATCGGTCTTGCCGCCGTCATCAGCTTGGCGGCATGGCTCCTCGATGCGACCACGTTCTGGCTGGTCGCCCAGGCGCTCGGGATTGAGCTGGTGCCGGCGGGTGCGCTGCTCGTGGCGGGGGTGACCGTGCTGGGGACGGCGGTGCCATCGGCCCCTGGGTACGTGGGGACGTTCGAGCTCGCCGCTTCGGCTGTCGCGACCGCCCTGGGGGTTCTGCCGGAGGCCGCCCTGGCTTTGGCCGTTCTTGCCCATGTCGTTACGCTGATTCCGGTGGCTCTGGGCGGCGCCGTTTCCCTGGTCGTGATGGGCAGCGGCCTTGGCGAGGTGGCTCACGCAGCGGAGCACGCTGGCGACCGGGTGCCCTGAGGCTCGACTCGTCGTTTCATCGGTGAGTGGCCCGGGTCGATGCGGGGCCGATGGGCGGCATTGCATGAGGTGGAGGTACCGGGGAAGTAGAGCGGCTGGGGAATGGGAAGTTCCCCGCCTGTTGCATCGGATGAAAGCGGCGGTGAAGAAGACGGCGAAATCGGTCCCTTCTTCCCCTTTACCTTCATGTCATGCAACGCCGCGCGGTTAACGCCGCGCGGCGCGACGTGAGCGACCGCCCCGACGCCCCCAAGCCTCGAGCTGCCTGAGCCGCGAGCCTCTGAGGCCTCAGGCGCCTGCGATGGCCTGGTCAATCTGCTGGCCAGGCAAGTTGCGCAGGCTCCGGACGCCAGATTGAGGCGATGGCCCCGTCAGTTGGCACGAGCGGCAAATTCGCCGGGTCATCGAGCGCGTCCATCGTCGCCGGTTCACGTAGCCATGCCCATCCTCCGGGTACTCGACGCAGGCTTGCTCGTCGGCCTAGGATGCGCGCAGCACCGCGACGCACGATTCGCGGTCTCGGGGGTTCGTCATGTCCAGGCTCCCGGCGGGCAGCTCACGGCTCCTTGTGGCATCGGTACCCAGAACCGCCGTGCCTTCAGCTGCCCGCGCTCCTCCGTGT
>JBOGTC010000060.1:0-58740 GCA_050692055.1 Candidatus Limnocylindria bacterium
GCGTCACGCCGCCGCCCGCCGGCCGCGCGCCGGGCAGGGGCGTGGACGGGGCGAGCACGCTCCCGTCGGGCCCGGGGAGGCGCGACCAGGCCTGCTCGACCGCATGCGCGACCGGCTCGGCCGCGGAGGCGCCGAGGACGATGAGCCGCCGCTGATCGTGCGCCGCGAGCGTCCGCCGTCGGCCACGAATGGCGGTCTGCGGGCCGCCTCCGCATCCGTCATCCCGGCGCCGGGAATGGTGGACGAGGAGGACGGAACGGGTGGTGGCGCGCTGCGGGCGGCCGGCGATGACGAGATGGCTCCAGGGGAGGAGGCGCAGCTCGCCGCGGCGAGCGACGAGGGAGGGCTCGACGCGGCGCTGGAGACGACGCAGCGCAGCTGGGAGCTGCCCACGCTCGAGATGCTGGCCGATGCTCCCGAATCGAGCGCGGCGCAGATGGACCTGACCGCCAAGGGCCAGCGCATCCGCGAGACGCTCGCGCACTTCGGCATCGGCGTGAAGGTCTCGCGGATCCAGGAGGGGCCGGTCGTCACGCAGTACGCGCTGGAGGTGGAGCCGGGAATCAAGCTGAGCCGCATTGAGGGCCTGGCCGACAACCTGGCACTCGCGCTGGCCGCGCGCTCGATTCGGATCGAGGCCCCCATCCCCGGCGAGCCGTATGTCGGGGTCGAGATCCCGAACGCCGCGTTCGACCTGGTGACGCTCAAGGAGGTGCTGGCCAGCCGCAACTTCGCCGACGCCTCCTCGCGCAGCAAGCTCGCCTTCGCGCTGGGCCAGGACGTCGCCGGCCAGCCGTTCAGCGCCGACCTGTCGAAGATGCCGCACCTGCTGATCGCCGGTGCGACCGGATCGGGCAAGAGCGTGTGCGTCAACGCGCTCATCGACAGCCTGCTGATGAATGCCACGCCGGCCGAGGTCAAGCTCATCCTGGTCGATCCGAAGCGCGTCGAGCTGGCGCAGTACAAGGGTATCCCGCACCTCCTATGCGAGGTCATCGTCGAGCCGGACAAGGCGGTCAACGCCCTGAAGTGGACCGTGCAGACCATGGAGGGCCGGTACCACGAGTTCGCGCAGCGCGGGGTGCGCAACGTCGCCGGCTACAACGAGGCGCTGCGCACCGGCGAGCCGCGTATGCCGTACATCGTGATCGTCATCGACGAGCTGGCCGACCTGATGATGGTGAGCGCCTACGAGGTCGAATCCACGGTCACGCGCATCGCCCAGCTGGCGCGCGCCACCGGCATCCACCTCGTGGTGGCCACGCAGCGCCCATCGGTCCAGGTCATCACCGGGCTGATCAAGGCCAACATCCCGTCGCGTATCGCCTTCGCCATGACCTCCGGCGTCGACTCGCGCACGATCCTCGACACCATCGGCGCGGAGGATCTGCTGGGTCGCGGCGACATGCTCTACCAGCCGATCGACGCGCCACGCGCCGTGCGGCTCCAGGGCGTGCTCGTGACCGATACCGAGATCGAGGCGGTGGCGCGCCACTGGCGCGCCCAGGGCGGTCCGCAATACCGCGCCGAGATCACCGCGCCCAGGCGCGACGGAAGGCCGGGCGGCCGTCCCGGCGAGGACGAGGACGACGACGCCGACCCGCTGCTCAGCCAGGCGGTCGACATCGTGCGGCGCTCGGACAAGGCCTCTGCCTCGCTGCTGCAGCGCCGCCTGCGCGTCGGCTACGCGCGGGCGGCACGTCTCCTCGACCAGATGGAGGACCGCGGCATCGTGGGGCCGGCCGACGGCAGCCGCTTCCGCGAGGTGCTGGTGACCAGCGACGGATGGGGCGGCGACGTGGGCCCGGATGGTGACGAGGCGTGAGTGAGGAGCTCCATAAGCTCGGCGAGGTGCTGCGCTCGGCCCGCGAGGCGAAGGGCGTGGATCTCGCCCGCGTGGAGCGCGACACGAAGATCCGCTCGCGCTACCTCTCTGCGCTCGAAGGTGGCGAGTACCGCGACCTGCCCGGCGCGGTGTACACCAAGGGCTTTCTGCGCAACTACGGCCTCTATCTGGGTCTTGATCCCGAGTACCTGATCGACCTGTATCGGCTCGAATACGCGGCGGTCGCCGCCGAGCGGCCGGCGGCGCCCACGCCGCCACGGCCCATCGCGACCAAGCGCGCGCGCGCGTTCGTCGTCACGCCCGGTGCCGTCGTGGCGGCCATCCTCACGATCGGCGTCGGCGCGCTCGTCGTCTGGCTGAGCTGGGGGTTCGTCAACTTCGCGCGACAGCCCGACCTGCGGATCATCGAGCCGGCGGGGGACGTGGCACGCCACCCCGAGACCTCGTACCTGGTCCGCGGCGTCACGGCGCCGAACGCACGGATCACGGTCGACGGCCTGCGCGAGAACCCATCCGTGACCGCCGACGAGGAGGGCACCTTCTCCGTCATGGTCGGCCTTGTGCCGGGCTCCAACGTCCTGAGGGTCATCGCCTACGACCCGGTGACGCGCCGGGACTCCGAGACCGTGAGCCGCACGATCACCGTCTCCGAGCTGGGCGCCAGCCCATCGCCCGGCGGCGCCGTCAGCTTCGGCCTGGACCAGCCGGCAGCCGACGCAGCGCTCGCCTCCCCGGTTCCGATCAGCGGTCGCAGCGCGCCCAACGCCCAGGTGCAGGTGACGGCCACGCTCATCGAGCCGGCCACACCGAGCTTCGCGCTGACCGACGCGGCGGGAGCGGCCATCGAGATGACGCCCCAGGCGCCATCGCCGCCGGAGCCTCTCGTCATGACGGCCGCCGCGGACGGCGCATTCAGCGGCGAGCTGGCGCTGCCGCCGGGCACCTGGGACCTGAGCGTCGCGCCCGGCATACCCGAGGCGGATGCCGTCACGCGTCGCGTCGCGGTGCAGGAGCCGGCCGGCCTGGCCGGGACCCTGCGCATCGGCGGAGGCCAGTCGTACCTCGAGGTCGAGCAGGACGGCGAGCCGCTCGAAGGTGTCTCGGGCGGGATCAGCGACCCCGGCGTCTCGGTCCAGCTCAGCGCGCAGGCCGAGCTGCGCATCCGATCCGGCAACGCGTCGGCGGTCGAGCTGACCCTCAACGGCTTCGACCTGGGCGCCATGGGCGCGCCGGGCGCGGTCGTGCAATGGACCATCACGCGCGCGGACGGCTGACGCCCGTGCGCATCGGCAAGCGAAGATAGGGGAGTCATGGCAGCAGAGTCATCGTTCGACGTCGTGAGCGACTTCGATCACCAGGAGCTGGTCAACGCGCTCGACCAGGCGCGGCGCGAGATCGCGACCCGCTACGACTTCAAGGGCAGCAAGGTGAGCATCGAGCTCGGCAAGGACGAGATCACGCTCACCGCCGACGACGAGTATCGTGCCGGCGCCGTGAAGGACCTCATCCAGTCCAAGGCCGTGCGACGCAACCTCAGCCTCAAGATTTTCGACTGGGGGAAGCTCGCGCCGGCGGCCGGCGGCACGGTCCGCCAGCAGATCGGCCTCAAGCGCGGCCTGACGAGCGAGCAGGCCAAGGAGCTGTCGAAGCTGATCCGCGACCAGCACCCCAAGCTGAAGCCGGTGATCCAGGGAGACGCGGTGCGGGTCTCGGGCAAGAGCAAGGACGAGCTCCAGGGAGTCATCGCGCAGCTCAAGGCGCTCGACTACCCGGTCGCCCTGCAGTTCACGAACTACCGATAGGACCGATGGCGCGCCGACGCCCGCCCAACGACGAGGAGCTCGTCGAGGCCGCACGCCGGCTCGGCGATGGGCTGCGGCGGCACGGCTGGCAGCTGGCCTCGGCCGAGTCGTGCACCGGCGGCATGATCGGCCACGTCGTGACCCAGGTGCCGAAGTCGAGCGACCATTACCTCGGCGGCATCGTCAGCTACTCCGACGCCGTAAAGGCCGAGCTGCTCGGCGTCGATGCCGAGCTCATCGAGCGGGTGGGCGCCGTCTCACCCGACGTGGCAGAGGCCATGGCCGATGGCGCGCTGTCGCGCTTCGGCGCGGCCGAGCTGGCGATCGCGGTGACCGGCATCGCCGGTCCCGACGGCGGTACCGAGCAGAAGCCGGTCGGCCTGACCTACGTGGCGGTGGCACGACGCGGAGGGCCGGCGCGCATCGAGCGCCGCGTCTGGGAGCACGACCGCGACGGCAACAAGCGCGCCAGCACGCTGCTGGCGCTCGAGCTCGCCCTCGACGTGGCGAAAGGGTAGGGGAGTGGTCACGGCCGGCGAGCGGGTCCACCTCATCGGCATCGCCGGCTCCGGCGCGGCGGGCACCGCCGTCCTCCTGCGCCACGCCGGTGTGGCGGTCGACGGCTGTGACGCCGACGCTGCCTCGCCTTACACGCCCGCGCTCGACGCTGCGGGCATTCGGTACGTGGAGGGCCACGATCCTGCCCACCTGGGCGGCGTGGATCGCGTGGCCATCACCCCGGCGCTGCGAGCTGCGCCGCGGCATGTGGAGCTCGCGGCCGCGGAGGCGGAAGGACTGCCGGTGGTCACCTGGCAGGCGCTCCTCGGCGAGCTCATGAGCGAGCCGCATCGGCTTGGACTGGCCGTGACCGGCACGCACGGCAAGTCGACGACCACCGCCCTGCTCGGCCACCTGCTGATTGGCGCCGGTTTCGATCCGACCGTGGAGGTTGGCGCCTTCATCGCTGCCTGGGGCGCATCGGTCCGGCCCGGCGAGGGAGCGCCGTTCCTGGTGGAGGCCGACGAATTCGGCGACAACTTCCTCAACTACCATCCCGCGGCGGCCATCGTGACCAACGTCGAGATGGACCATCCGGACTACTTCGCGGATCGCGAGGCGGTCCTGGCCAGCTTCGAGCGCTTCCTGCACGGCATGCGGCCCGACGAGCGGATCGATGGCGGCCGGCTGCTGTGCGCGGCGCAGGATGCCGGTGTCGACGATCTGCTGGCGCGGCTCTCCGGCTGGGAGGGTCGCGTGCTGCGCTACGGGCCGGGCGGCGACGTCGCCGCCTCGGCGGTGGAGATGACGCAGCAGGGGACCAGGTTCAGGCTGTTCGAACAGGTGTTCGATATGACCCTGGCGGGGGAGCACAACGTCGTGAACGCAACGGCCGCGCTGGTGGTCGCCCGTGAGCTCGGTGCGCCACTCGAGGCGCTGGCAGCGGGACTGCGCACGTTCGCCGGCGCCGGACGCCGCATGGAGCTCATCGCGGATACTGCGGGCGTGACGGTCTACGACGACTACGGGCACCATCCGACCGAGGTCCGGGCCGCCATCGCCGCCGCGCGCCAGAAGCTCGGCCGCGGCCGCCGCCTGTGGGCGGTCTTCGAGCCGCACATGTACTCGCGCACGGCACTGCTCCTCGACGAGTTCGCCACCAGCTTCACCGATGCGGACGAGGTCGTGATCGTCGACATCTTCGCCAGCCGCGACACCGAGGCCGCCATGCGTGCCACCTCGGCCGAGGCGCTGGCCGATGCGATCGAGCGCGTCTCGGCGGTGCCGACCATCGCCACCGGCGACGCGGACGCCACCACCACGTACGTCGCCGAGCACTTGCGCGAGGGCGACGCCGTCCTGGTCATGGGGGCGGGGAGGTCCTACCGCATCGCCCGCGGGCTGGCCCAGCGCCTGGCAGGGGAGGCCACGCGCGCATGATGGGGGCCCGCTCGCTCTTCCTGGGAGCTCTCCTGGCGCTCGTGGTGGCGGTCGTCTACCAGGGCATGGTGCGCCTGGTGGAGGCCTCAGGCGCGCGCGACCAGCCGGCGCTCATCCTGGTGCTCCTGCTCGCCGCGTTCCTCGGCGTGCTGACCGCCGTCGCCACGCGCATGGTGCGCCTCCCGGGCGCGACGGCTCCCACGGTCCTGGTGCTGGGCTGGATCCTGGTCCCGGCGATCCTTTCCGCGATTCCGAGCACGGCCACGCAGCTCTTCGCCGGGCAGGCCGCCCTATCAGCCCCTCAGGCTCTCGCCCTGGCCACCGCCACGGTCGCAGCGGCCATCACGCTGGGCGTGCCTGCCGAACGGCAGCGGTAGCGCCCCGCATGCCCGCCGCGCACGGCGGCGGCGCATGGCGCCCGGCGGCGGCGCATGGCGATCGTTGCACCACATGGAGGTATCGGTGAAGAAGAGGCCCATTCCCCCGCCTGCTTCACTGTCTGTCTCACCCAGTGCAATGTACGGGGAAGTTGAGCGACCACAGCGGCTCTTCTTCCCCGTTATCTCCATCGGCGGGCAACGCAACCGCGATGCGCACGCCTCGAGTTCTGTATCACATAACAGACATTTGCGGAAGTGATCCAATCCAGGATCACTGAGCAATTTCAGGGCAACCGACGTGCACGGCCTTTAGACGCGGATGGGACCCACGCCGGCACGGCGTAGCCCAATGGTGCCATCGGCTAGATGACTCACGCGGGCGTAGCCTTCGAGCCATGCGACGCAGCCTGTGGCCCGTGGCGAGTGCCGGCATCACGACCGGCGTGCTGATTGTGCTCGCCGGCGCCGCCGCGGGTGGGGAGCTCGGGCCGCTGGCGGCCGGCTACGGAGTGCTCGTCCTCGTGTCAGCGGTGTACCTCGCCGCCGGTTTGGCGATCCGAGACCGCGTGTGGCGTCGCCTCCCCGCCCTTCGACTTCCGCGAGTCCCGCGCGCCTCGGCCGCGGGACGTGTCCAGGGCAGACACATCTTCTAGCCCTCAATTCTTCCTGAGGCGCTGCGTCAGGGGCCAACTGCTCGCCCACGCTTGGCCCGCCGCTGGCGCAGCGCCTCGAAGCCGATGACCGCCGCGGCCGCGGCCGCTCCCAGCTCCGCTGCGTCGTCGCGGCCGTAGGGGATCCGCAGCAGGAGATCGGCCTCCTCGAGAAACGAGCGCGTCACGCCGCGGCGCTCGCCGCCGATGAGCAGGAACATGGGCGCGCGCAGGTCGGCGTCGTGCAGGGAGACGGCGTCGCCGCGGGCGGCAGTGCAGGCGACCTGCAGACCGGCGGCGCGAGCGGCGGCCGCTGCGTCCTGGGCCGAGTCGACGGTCGCGGTGAGCAGCAGCTCCGATGCGCCGGCCGAGGCCCGGGTAACGATCGCGGCGGCGGTCTCCCAGGAGCGACGCCGCACCACCACTCCGTCCACGCCGGCGGCGTGCAGGGCGCGGATCGCCTGCCCGAAGTTGTGCGGGTCCTCGATACCATCGAGCATGACCACGAGCGGCGCCTGCCCCGACTCCCCCACCTCGGTCAGCAGGTCGCGCATGGTCAGGTAGCCCCGTGGTCCGACCAGCCCGACCACGCCGCCGTGTGAGCGCCCGACGACGATCTCGTCGATGCGATCGGCCTCGATGCGGTCGATGAGCACGCCGCGCCGCCGCGCCAACGCGCGCAGGCGGCCGAGGCGGCGATCGCCGGGCCGCACCGCCCAGATGCGCTGCACGGACCGCACTCCGGCCTCGAGTGCAGCCTCCACCGAGACGTGGCCCTCGAGGACGATCGGCTCGGCAGCGAGCTCGGGGTTGGCGGGCACCCGTAGCGCGCGGGCTCAGCCGCGAGATGCGGCGCGTGGCCTGCGCCCGTTGCGATCCGCCGCAGACACCTCCGAGGCGATCGCCGCCGGCAGGTGGCCGCTGACCCGGACGCCGGCCTCCCCATACTGCTCCTCGACGTCGCCGGAGCTTCGCGCACGCGCCACGAGTGCCCCGCGCTCGTACGGGACCACCGCGTCCACGGCGACCATCTGCGAGCGGAGCGCATCGGCGATGCGCTTCAGGAGCTCCTCGCGGCCCTCGCCGCTCATCGCACTGACGAACGCGGCCTGCTGGCTGGATGGCATCGGTCCTGCGCGCAGGTCGGCGTCGAGCAGGTCGATCTTGTTGAAGACGGTGATGCGCGGCTTGGCGCCGGCGCCGAGCTCGTCGAGCACGCTCTGCACGGCCGCCTGCTGGCCCACGAAGTCCGGGTCGGCGGCGTCGACCACCTCGAGCAGCAGATCAGCGCGCACGACCTCCTCGAGCGTCGCCCGGAAGGCATCGACCAGGTCGTGCGGTAGCTTGTTGATGAACCCGACCGTGTCGCTGACCACGACGGTCTGGCCGGACGGCAGCCCCACCTGGCGTGACGTCGGGTCGAGCGTGGCGAAGAGCGTGTCGGCGGCATAGACGTCCGCACCGGCCAGCGTGTTGAGCAGCGTGCTCTTGCCGGCATTGGTGTAGCCCACCAGCGCCACCGTGGCGACCTCGTTGCGGTCGCGGTTGCGCGCGGCGGTGGACCGGTGGCGTTTCACGTCGGCCAGCTCGCCGCGCACCTTCTTGATCTTCTCGCGGATGAGACGGCGGTCCGTCTCGAGCTGGCTCTCGCCGGGCCCGCGCGTACCGATCCCGCCGCCGGTGCGCGACAGGTGCGTCCACAGCCGCGTCAGGCGTGGCAGGTGATACTCGAGCGCCGCCAGCTCCACCTGCAGCCGGCCCTCCTTCGTCTTCGCGTGCCGGGCGAAGATGTCGATGATCAGCGCCGAGCGGTCGAGCACCTTGCACTCGAGCAGCTTCTCGAGCATGCGCTGCTGGTTGGGCGCAAGCTCATCGTCCACGATGAGCACGTTGAAGTCGCTCGCCGCTTTCTCGTCGACGAGCTCGGCGGCGCGCCCCTTGCCGAAGTACCAGGCCGGATCCGCCTTCGTGCGCCGCTGGAAGGCAGTGCCCACCACCGTCGCTCCGGCTGCCTCAGCCAGGGCGGCGAGCTCCGCCAGGGACCGATGGATCGGCCAGCGGTGGTCGCCGGGATCGTCAAGGCCGATGAGGAAGGCGCGCTCGACCGGGGTGGTGAGGTCGATCATGCGTGCGCGTTCGGACATACGTTCGATCCATGGTAGCCGAACCGCGGCGGTCGTACGATGGAGGACATGGACCGCGCGATCATGCTGGCGCCGCGCATCACCTATTGGAGCTACGAGGATATGCAGGCCCTGCGTCGAGATCTCGAAGGGCCGTAGCGATTCGGCCAGCCTGGTCGACCAAGGCCGGATCGTCCGCGGGCCGTTCGCCTGCGTCGAGCCAGACGATCCGCGGGTCGCGCCTGAACCACGTCAGCTGTCGCTTGGCGTACTGGCGCGTGCGGCGCGCGGTCACCTCGATGGCCTCCCCGAGCGACCACTCCCCCGCCAGGTGCCGCGCCGCCTCGCGATAGCCGTGGCCGGTCATCGGTCGCAGGGCGGTGCTGTACCCGGCCGCGAGGAGTCGTTGGACCTCGTCGAGCAGCCCGTGCTCGAAGAGCCAGGCCGCGCGCTCATCGATTCGCCGGTAGAGCAGCTCGCGAGGCCGCGATAAGCCGATGAGCGCGACGCGCCCAGCGTACGGTTGAGCTCGCGCCTCCACTCCCCCACCGCCGACCTCGGCCCCCTCGAGGGCGCGCAGCACGCGCCGCGGGTTACGCAGATCCGTCCGGGCGGCGGCATTCGGATCCAGCGTGCGCAGGCGCGTCACCATCG
The DNA here is from genome assembly GCA_050692055.1 of Candidatus Limnocylindria bacterium. Classification (GTDB taxonomy): domain Bacteria; phylum Chloroflexota; class Limnocylindria; order QHBO01; family QHBO01; genus JBOGTC01. Next base: position 9,394 of record JBOGTC010000060.1, read on the forward strand.
GCTCGAGGCCCTGCGTCTCGAGCTCATCGGTCAGGCGCCGGCGGAGCTCCGGCGACCACGGCTGCGAGGCGTAGTCGTGGCCATCGACCAGGCTCGTGACGTAGAGTCCCGTCCCGCCCACGATCAGCGGGATCCGCCCGCGACCGGCGATCTCCGGCACGAGCTCGCGCGCTCGCTCCACCCAGTCGGCCACGGTGAACGGCTCGTCCGGCTCGACAAGATCCAGCAGATGGTGCGAGACCGATGCGCGCGCGGCCGCATCGGGCTTCATCGTTCCGACGTCCATGCCGCGGTACACCTGCCGGGAGTCGGCGACCAGGATCTCGACCGGCAGTCGGCCTGCCAGCGCCAGGGCGAGATCAGTCTTGCCCGAGGCGGTCGGTCCGACGATGCCCAGGAGTGGCGAGACCCGGGCCGCTGGCGCGCGTGTCATATGCCAACCACCGTCGGCTTGGGCGGTGTCACAGCCCCATGGCGGCAGTAGTTGAGCGTGAAACGACGCGAAATCGGTCCCGCAAGTGGACCGGAGCCGGCCTAAGCCGGCTGTGATTGGCGTCTGGCAACGAATCGGCCCTTCAGGCTCGCTACGCCCGCCGTGCTTTGAATCCGGCGAGAACCGGCGGGTTCGGCGGGTCGTGTGGCGTTCGCAACGTCAGACCTCGATCAGGCGCTGGATCTGCTCGATGGCCGAGGCCCGCCCGGTCGAGACATCGGCGGTGATGACGACGGCGTTGAAGGCGACCGGCCCATCGGCCACGGCGAAGCGCGTCGGGAGGTGGCGCGTGAAGCGTGGCAGGACGGTCTCCAGGCTGAAGCCGATGATCGAATCACGGGGCCCGGTCATGCCGATGTCGCTGACGTAGGCCGTCCCGCCGGGCAGCACCCGCGCGTCCGCGGTCGGCACATGGGTATGCGTGCCCACGACGGCGGTCACGCGCCCGTCGAGGTACCAGCCCATGGCGTTCTTCTCCGAGGTGATCTCGCAGTGGAAGTCGAGGATGCGAACCGGCGGGAGTGGCTCCGCCGCGCCGTCCAGCAGCTCGTCGAGCTTCATGAATGGCGAGTCCAGCTGGTTCATGAAGACTCGCCCCATGGCGTTGATGACGGCCACCTCGGCTCCGTCATCGGTGTGGTGGATCAGCCAGCCGCGTCCGGGTGCCTCATCCGGATAATTGATGGGGCGCAGCACGGGACGCGGCGTGTCGAGGTAGTCGTAGATCTCGCGCTTGTCCCAGATGTGGTTGCCACTGGTGATGACGTCGATGCCGCCGCCGAGCAGCTCCTCGGCGAGGCTGGGCGTGAGGCCCGCTCCGGCGGCGACGTTCTCGCCGTTGGCGATGACGACGTCGAGCTCGAGCTCGCGTCGCACGTCGGGCAGGGTGCGCATGACCGCCACCCGCCCCGGCTTGCCGATGATGTCGCCGATGATCATGCACCGCAGTTGCGCGGCGCCATCCGTCATCGAGCGTAGTCCACAGCGCGCGTCTCGCGGATGACGGTCACCTTGATCTGGCCGGGATACTGCAGCTGCTCCTCGATCTTCTTCACCACGTCGCGCGCGAGCCGGCTCGACGCGATGTCGTCGATGTCCTCGGGGCGGACCAGGATGCGGATCTCGCGGCCGGCCTGGATCGCGTAGCAGCGCTCGACGCCGGGGAAGGCGAGCGCGATCTGCTGCAGGTCGTCGAGGCGCTTGACATAGTTGTCGAGCGTCTCGCCGCGCGCGCCGGGTCGCGAGGCGCTGATGGCATCGGCGATCTGGACCACGGTGGCCTCGATGCTCTCCTGCTCCACCTCCTGGTGGTGCGCCGCGATTGAGTTGCAGACGACGTGGTTCACGCCATAGCGCTTGGCGATGTCGCCGCCGATCAGCGCGTGAGGACCTTCGACCTCGTGATCGACCGCCTTGCCGATGTCGTGCAGCAGGCCGCCCTTCTTCGACTCGTTCACGTTGGCGCCGATCTCGGCCGCCAGGAGACCTGCCAGCCGCGCGGTCTCGATGCAATGGGCGAGCACGTTCTGTCCGTAGCTGGTCCGATACTTCAGCCGCCCCAGGAGCTTGATGAGCTCCGGATGCAGGCCCGGCACGCCCGCGTCATACGCCGCCTGCTCCCCTGCCTGGCGCATGACGACCTCTATCTCGGACCGGCTCTTGGCGACCGTCTCCTCGATGCGCCCCGGATGAATGCGCCCGTCGCTGATGAGCTTGCTGAGCGCCATGCGGGCCACCTCGCGGCGGACCGGGTCGAACCCGGAGAGCACGACCGCCTCGGGCGTGTCGTCGATGATCAGGTCGACGCCGGTCGCCTGCTCGAGCGCGCGGATGTTGCGCCCCTCGCGGCCGATGATGCGTCCCTTCATCTCCTCGTTCGGCAGGTGCACGACGGTGACCGTGGCCTCTGAGGTGTGATCTGCGGCGATGCGCTGCATCACCGTGGTCAGGATCCGCCGCGCGCGCTCGTCTCCCTCCTCGGCGGCGTGGCGCTCGATCTCGCGCACCCTATGGCTGGCCTCGGCCTGCGCCTCGTCCACGATCTGGCCGATGAGGCTCTGTCGCGCCTCGGCCACGGACAGGCCCGAGACCCGCTCCAGCTCCCCGAGCTGACGTTGCTGAAGCTCGGCCAGGCGCGTGCGCTCCGCCTCGAGCTCGCGGCCGCCCTCCTCCAGGCTGATCTCGCGGCGCTCGAACGCCTCCACCTTGCGGTCCAGGCTCTCGGACCGATCCAGGAGGAGGCGTTCCTGGCGCTGCAGGTCGGCTCGCTTCTCGCGAGCCTCTTCCTCTGCGGCGCGACGGAGCCGGAGGGCCTCGTCCTTGCCTTCGAGGACGATCTCTTTCTGCTTGGCACGGGCCTCGGTCACCACGCGCTCGGCGTAGGAATCGGCGTGCTTCAGCTTGCTGGCCGCCAACGCCTGGCGGGCCAGGAATCCGGCAAACGCACCGGCGATGGCCGCGATCGCCACCACGAGGGCGACGAGGATCGGATCGGTCACTGGCTCCTCCGTTTCGTTGGAGCCCGGTATGGGCGATGAGGGCGCGTCCGCTGCGCGGGCGCATCGGTCTGCCGGTTAGAGCCCGGCGAAGGGCCGGAAAGGGCGAGTTTACTCCAACTCGCCGCTACGCTCCGCCGGCGGCTCAGGCGTTGAAGACGCGGCCCATCAGCCGGACGTGATCGAGGTCGCGCGGCAGGAAGTCCTGCAGCATGATGCGCTGCGTGCCCTTGGCTCCGAGCGCTCTGGCGCGCTCGCGCGCCTCGTCCGGCGTCCCCATCACCCAGCGGGTGCGCCGCCGCCGCAGCCAGTCATCCGCCTCGCCGCCGCCGTGGCCCAGCACGTCGAGCAGCTCCCGGACACGATCGCGGAGCTCGCGCTCGGTTTCGGCCACCAGCACCCCGGTCATGGCCGAGTACACGATCTCGTCTGGATCGCGACCGACCGCGCGACATGCCTCGCGAACGCGGGCGTAGGCCGGCGGGGCGTTCTCGGGAGACGCCGAGGTCAGGTTGAACTCATCGGCGTAGCGCGCGACGAGGTCTGCCATTCGCGGGCCGCCCTTGCCGCCCAGGATGATGTGCGGGTGCCGACGACCGCCCCTGCTCACCTCGCCGTGGTGCTTCGCGTTGCGGACCTGCCAGTGCCTGCCGTCGTAGCTCCAGCCGTCGTCCTCCGTCCACAGCCCGTGCAGGATGGCGAGCTGCTCGGTCAGCATGTCGTACCGCCCGCCGAGCCCGGGGAACGGGATCCCGAGCTGCTCGTGCTCGTCCGCGTTCCAGCCCGCGCCGAAGCCGGCCTCGATGCGGCCGCCGCTCATCTCGTCGGCGGTCTGGATCACCTTCGCCAGGCTGCCGGGGACCCGGAACGTGACGGGAGAGACGAGCGTGCCCAGCCGGATGCGGGTCGTTTCGCGAGCCAGGCCGGCGAGCGTCGTCCAGGCGTCGGTGGTCGGCATGCCGGACTCTCCCGGGAAGCTGGCGTAATGGTCGGAGCGGAAGAATGCCTCGATCCCCGCCTCCTCGGCGGTCCGGGCGAGGGCGAGGATCTCGTCGTAGGTCAGCCCCTGTTGGGGCTCGGTCATGAGGGCGTAGCGCATGCCCTCAGCCTAGCGCGCTCGCGTCTTCCGCGATGATCCCCTGACCGCCGCATAGCGGTCGACGAACTCGTCCAGCGGCGATCGGGCAATGGTCTCGCCGATGACCTCGAGCGGCAGATCCTCCAGCTTCCTGAAACGAACGCAGGACTTGCCCATGTCCAGCATCTTGCCGGTGCCCGCGTAGCGCTCTTTGAACCAGCGCTCGGTGTCGGGGTCGCCGTACACGTTGTTCAGATAGATCGCCATGTGGTTCTTCTGGCTGGCGATCGCCGCCAGCCCCAGCGGGTGCCCGTTGTAGGTGTCCGGAAGGCGCTGCAGCGGGACGTAGTAGCCGATCATCCCGTACTGCATGCCCTCCTCATAGCCGGCTGGCAGGTTCGTGCGAATCACGTCGCGGACCTGGCTGATCGCCTCGCGACGGTCTGCCGGCAGCGACGCCAGGTACTCGTCGGGGGTTGCCGCCTCGCTCTTCACCATCGCTTGCTCCTGATCGGACTTCGCCCCACCAGCGCCCGGGTCGACATTCTGCTGCTCAGCAATCGGATTACTGCAACGCGACGGGGAAGGGCGGGACTCTCGCGTCGAGGCATAGACTTCCATAGATTCAACCGGCTCAACGCAGGCCGGCTGTCGCGTACCAGTAACCAAGTTGCTGACGCGATGGAACGAGGGTGGAGCGAATTCGCGGCTCACCTCGCCTGATCAGCGTACGCCGCGCGTTCCCTACCGGTTCAGCGGGGAACGTCATCGGAAGCGTGCGACAGTGCGGTGGGCGCTGGAGCGCCTCGGTCGCGCTCCAGCCCATACAGCGTCGATCAGTGACCGCCGGCGCGCTCCTTCCATCCTGGGGCCGCCGGCTCGGTGGGCCCGGCAGCCGGATCGGGTCCTGCTCTCAGGAACCGCTCGGCTCCGTTCAGCAGATCGGCCTCGGTCCCTCCTGAGATCGTGTCAGACCCGGCGATGCGTCGCTCCGCTCCATTCAGGAGCCCCCCGTCCGTGGACACGTCATCGACCGTGAGCAGCGGCGTGCTTTGAACGGTGCCTGCTTCCGGCGCCTGCCTTCCGATGGCGAGTGCCAGGACGAGCACTGCGAGCAGCGCGACTCCAAGGAGTACCGTGATAGAGACCGCCGTGTGCGCTTCGAACTTGATCCGCATCATCTCCTGTCACCTCCTGAGAGCGTCATCTCCATGAGAGGCTGCAGCGCTCGTGCGTGCGGCATACGGTCCGTGACAGCTTCAACCACCGATTCAGCCGATCCGACCGGATCGAACGCCCAGCCCTCAACGACCACCCCGTTGACCGATCGTCGTGGAAGAGGGCGAGGCGGGTGATGCCCAGGCGCGCGAGCCTGGAGACCGCGTCCGAGTGAAAGCTGGCTCTCGCCTCGGGCTTGAGCAGCACCAGCAGGGTCGCCATCGTCCCCTCCTCTCAGGTCGTTGTGGGGTGCGGAGGCAACGCTATGGACGGTGGAGGCTCCGAATCATCGGGGAAATCCCGCAATCTGCCCCGCGACTTCGGCGATGCGTGCCGAGAGCTCGGTTCGGTTTCGGATCTCGAGCTTCCGAAACACATTGACGAGATGGCGCTCGACGGTCTTGGGCGAGAGGAAGAGGGTTGCCGCAACCTCCTGGTTCGTGCTGCCAGCCGCGACGAGACGCGCCACCTCCTCCTCTCGCCCGGTGAGCGGCAAGCCGGCAGTGCCGCGCCGCCAGGTGCGAATACCCAGCGATCGGAGCGCCCTTTCTGCCAGCCGCTGCACTGTGTTCGCCCCTCGGTCTCGCGCCGAAGTGGCTGCCAGTACCAGTTCCGCCGCAGCGCGCTGGCTTCCGGCCTGCGCGAGGGCAAGACCGAGATCGAGCTGCATCCACAGGGCCGCCAGCGCATAGGGAGAGGCTGCGGCCCGGACCAGCGCCGTGTGGAGGGCGTCGGCGCGTTCGTCGGGATTGGGTCGCAGGAGCGCGTCAGCATGCAGCTGCATCAGCGCATCAAGATCGTCGCCCCGGCGCTTGAGACCTTCCCATTGCTCCAATGCCAGCCTTCCCGCGCTCAGTTCTCCAACTCGAGCGAGCGCCTCGGCGGCGAGCAGCAGCAGATCCCCACCACAACGTGGGCATCCAGATGCCTCGACGCAGGCGTTGGCGGCAGCGAGCTGCTCCTGGACTCTTTCGGCGGCCGCCGGGCCGTCAAGGCGCGCGATCCAGATCGCGCAGTCACCGTGGAGGACAATCCGCAAGTGCTCGCTCGGCTCCTCCGCAGCCGCACGCTCGAGGGCTGGCAGCGCTTGACTGACATCCCCGCGCTCGAGGTGCACGCCGCAGGCGAGCCTGGATAGCGTGTGGCGGGCGCGCGGGACATCGCCAACGCGATGAGCTAGCGCGGTCACGTCCCGTACGATCTCGTCGGCTTCCACGAGCTCGCCGAGCAGGGCCAGCGAACGCGCCAGCCAGTACCCGGCGTCAACGCCGAGGTGCGGCAGTACAGCACGATCGGCCTCAGCCCAGAGCCGCCTGAACCGCGTCACCGCCTGGCGCACCCGGCCGTTCAATCGCAGCGCGACGCCGAGGGCCAGAGCAGCCATGAGGAACTCTTCGAGCTCCAGGCCACGTGCCGCCCTCTGGCGTGCCTCGGCTGCGCGCAGCAGGACCGCCGGGTTGCCTTCCTGCATGGCGGCCTCGTAGTCGAGTCGCAGAGCGTCGAGGTAGGCGCGCTGGACTCGGGTATCGGCCGGCGCGTCGACGGTTCGCCGCTTTGCCAGGCGACGCGCCCTGGAGGCCGCAGCTCGTGCCATGGCCCGCCCCTGCGCAGTGCGCTGTTCCAGCCACAGGGCGATCGCAGCGGCGTGCGTCTCCTGCTCGAGGCTCAGTATTTCGTCGTCCGCGGCGAGCGCTCGACTCGAGGCAAGCAGCTCGCGAGCCTCGCCGGCTCGTCGGAGCGCATACGCAGCACGCGACGCCTGCAGCATGGCGGAGGCGCGTGTCAACTCGGGCTCGGCTCGCTCCGCCACCACCAACCAGCGAGCAAGCGCCTCCTCGTGCTCTCCGAGGTCATAGGCAAGGGCCCGCCACGTCGGCCTGCAGCGCGACGGTCTCCGGTGCCAGCGCATCCGCCTCGTCGGCGAGCACAGCAAGCTGATGGAGCCCGTCCTGGCCGAGAAGCCTGCGTTGTGGCGAGCGCGCCATCCTGCTGGCGAGCGCGATGACCGGTAGACCTGCCGCACGCCGATGCTCCAGCGCCTCCCGCAGCAGCGGAAGATCCTTGCCGCCCTGGTGCACGAGCCGGATCGCCATGCGCCGATGGAGACGAAGACGCGTTTCGTCTGGTAGCTCGGCGAGGGCCGCCGCGCGGATCAGGTCATGAGCTAGCCGTGCTTCGCCTCCGCTGGCGACTGCCAGGCCACGCTGCAGCAGCTCGTGCAGCGCGGCTTCAACGCGGTCGCCTGGCCTTCCCAGGAGCTCAGCGGCCGCTACAAGCGAGAGCTGACGCCCCGCCACGGCCAGGACAGCCAGGAGGGCCGATGCATCGGGGCCGGCACCACGCAGCCGCACGGTGAGAACCTGCCGCAGACCCTGCGCGGCCTGCCCATGACGCACGAGCTCTTCGAGCCAGAAGGGCGAGCCTTGAGCTCGCTGCCACAGGTCGCCGGCGACGGCGGGATCCATTTGCGGATCGAGTGCCTGCGCGAGCGCTACCCCCTCGGGCCGGCTGAGGGACCCCAGATTGAGATGCCGTACGCGATCAGCCGGGAGCGTGGCAACCAGCTCTTCGCCCCGATCACCGGCCCGGGTTGCGGCCAGGACCGCGAGCCGCTGCCGCGAATCTGATGCGGCTCGAATCAGGTAGTGGCAGAGGGACAGAGACCGCTCGTCAACCCAATGGAGGTCATCGATCACGAGGAGGACCGGCTCGATGGTGCCAAACGCGCGGCGGGCCGCCTCGAATATGCGGATGGGCTCTACGGTGCGCGCGCCTGCGGCGATGTGCATGCCGCGCCCATGCGATCCGAGCACCAGCGCGTCCAGGATCTCACCATGATCCGGCACGTCGGCCAGGGCGCGGAGCAGTCCGGCGGCGGCGGCGAGCGGGACGTCACGCTCGGGCTCGAAGCCAACCACCGCCAGCGAACGGACACCTGATGCCCTGCTCCGCGCCTCAGAGAGGAGCCGGCTCTTGCCGCTTCCCGGCGGGCCGGTCACCACGGCGGCCGAGGGGCCGCTTGAGGTTGCGGCCACCTGCGCCAGCGCTTCGAGCTCCTCCGTCCTGCCAACGAACGTGCTCATGCCGAGGAGAGCCTACGCGCGCTGACTGCTTCAGAAAAGAGCTGAGCCGACCGTCAGCGCCCGTCCTCGATGTCGATGGACGACCTCTGGCGCAAGAGGCCGCGAACCGTCTCGGGGTCGAAGCCGCGCCGCATCAAGAAGCCGCCGATGCGCTGCAGGGCCCTCGGATCGTCCGGAAGCGCGCGGCCGCGCAGGTGGCGGTCGAGCGCCTCGGTCGCGCGTTCCGCCTCGGTCGACGGAAGAGCCTCGTCCTCCGGCGCGCGATCCGGCTCCACGTGCTCCTCGCGGAAGGCCTCGATGACCTCGCGGCCGATCCCGCGCTGCCGGAGCTCGGCCTCGATCATCCTGCGACCCCGCGGCGCGTGGCGGTCACGCTGCTCGGCCCACCAGCGCGCGAAGGCCAGGTCGTCCACGTAGCCGAGCTCGGCGAGCCGTTCCAGCGTGGTGGCGACGACCTCCTCTTCCGCCCCGGCGCGGGCGAGGCGCCGTTCGAGCTCCCAGCGGGTCCGCGGGCGCGTCCCGAGAAACCGCAGCGCGATCTCCATCGCCGCGGCCGCATCCGGCGGCTGCCGGGGCTCGCGCGGCTCGCGGGCAGCGCTGCGGCGCGCCACCGGCCCGTCGGTTACTCCGCCTCGCTGATGCCCTCGACGCCCACCTCGATCGACGCCACCTTGCCTCGGATCTCGTTCTCGATCTTCGCCGCCATCTCTGGGTTCGACTTGAGGAAGTCGCGCGAGTTCTCGCGTCCCTGGCCGAGGCGGGTATCACCGTAGTTGAACCAGGCGCCGGTCTTCGACAGCACGCCGGAGGCGATGCCCACGTCGAGCAGGCCGCCCTCGCGGCTGATGCCCTCGTTGTACATGATGTCGAACTCGGCGAGGCGGAAGGGCGATGCGACCTTGTTCTTGACGACCTTGACACGGGTACGCGAGCCGATCGCATCGGTCCCGGTCTTGAGCGTCTCGATGCGCCGGATGTCCATCCGCACGCTGGCGTAGAACTTCAGCGCCCGGCCGCCCGGCGTCGTCTCGGGGTTGCCGAACATGACGCCGATCTTCTCGCGCAGCTGGTTCGTGAACATGAGCGCGGTGTTGGAGCGGTTGATCGCGCCGGTCAGCTTGCGCAGCGCCTGGCTCATCAGCCGTGCCTGCAGGCCCACGTGGCTATCGCCCATGTCGCCCTCGATCTCTGCGCGCGGCACCAGGGCCGCCACCGAGTCGACGATCACGACATCCACGCCGCCCGAGCGGATCAGCGTCTCGGCGATCTCGAGCGCCTGCTCGCCGGTGTCCGGCTGGCTGACGAGGAGCTCGTCGACGTTGACACCCACGTTGCGGGCGTAGGTCGGGTCGAGTGCGTGCTCGGCGTCGATGAAGGCCACGATCCCCCCGGCGCGCTGTGCGTTGGCGGCGACGTGGTAGCACAGCGTCGTCTTGCCGCTCGACTCCGGACCGTAGATCTCGCTGATTCGGCCGCGCGGCACGCCGCCGACGCCGAGGGCGAGGTCGAGGGCGATGGAGCCGGTCGGAATGGCCTCGACGTTCAGGGCGCCCCGATCCCCGAGGCGCATGATCGAGCCGCGCCCGAACTGCTTCTCGATCTGCAGGATCGCGGCGTCGACGGCGCGGCTGCGCTCGCCGTTCTTCTCGGCCGGGCTCTGGGTCGCGGCCACCGGTGCTTCCATGTTCGATGCGCTCCTCGTTGGACTCAGTTGGCCCCGGCGGCGATCAGATCACTCCTCGTCCTGGGGCTCGCGCGGCTTGCGCTTTGGCTTGATCACCTCGACCTGCGCCGGCGGCTCGTAGGCGGCCGATGCGGGCTGGACCTTTGGCGCCTTCGCCTTGGCCTTCCGCTTCGGCTCCTTACGCGGTCGATCTCGGCTCCCCATGGCTTCGAACCTCCGATGCCTTGAGCCGGTCGAGGTCGCGTCATCCTGCACCACGGGGCCTTACCAGCCCGTTACCAGGCGCTTACGCGCTCTGCTCGTCCCGGCGTGCGTACTGCTCCACCACGGCGTCCCGCAGCGATGCGAACGACCCGTCTGCCAGGGCGGCCCGCAGCCGCCGCATCAGGTTCAGAGTATAGGTGACGTTATGGACCGTCGCGAGGCGATATGCGAGCAGCTCCTCGGCCCGAAACAGGTGCGCCAGGTAGGCCCGTGAGTGGTTGCGGCACGCCTCGCAGCTGCACCCCGGATCGATCGGCCCCGGGTCGTCCTGGTGGCGGGAGTTGCGCAGGTTGAGGCGGCCCTCATCGGTCCAGACCTGGCCGGTGCGAGCCACGCGCGTGGGGAGGACGCAGTCGAAGAGGTCGATCCCACGCTCGACGGCGGTGAAGAAGTCCGCCGGCGATCCCACGCCCATGAGGTAGCGGGGTCGCGGGTCGTCGCCGAGCGTTTCGGCCACGATCTCGAGGGTGGCCGCCATCGCGGCCTTGGACTCCCCCACCGACAGGCCGCCGACGGCGATCCCGTCGAATGGCATGCCGGCAATGGTCGCGGTCGACGCCCGTCGCAGCTCGGCGTCGACGGCGCCCTGGATGATGCCGAAGAGCGCCTGGTTCGGGCGCGAGCGGGCGGCCAGGCTGCGCGCCGCCCACCGGTGCGTACGCTCCATCGCCTCGCTGACGTCGCGGCGGGGCTCGTTGGGGTCGATGAGCTGGTCGAAGGCCATGGCCACGTCTGAGCCGAGCAGCTCCTGGATCTCTATCGCCCGTTCGGGGGTGAGCCGGTGCTGGCTGCCGTCGAGATGGCTGGCGAACGTCACGCCGTCCGCGTCAACGCGCCGCAGATGGGACAGGCTGAAGACCTGGAACCCGCCGGAATCGGTCAGGATCGGTCCATCCCAGCCCATGAACCGATGCAGCCCGCCCAGGCGATTGATCCGCTCGGCGCCGGGACGCAGGCTCAGGTGATAGGTGTTGCCCAGGATGATCTGCGCCTCGGCGGCGCGCAGGTCCCCGGGCGTGAGCGACTTGACCGTGGCCTGCGTGCCGACCGGCATGAACTGCGGCGTCTCGATCACGCCGTGAGGCGTGGCGAGGCGTCCGAGGCGGCCGCGCCCGGTGCTCGTCGGTCGCTGCTCGAAGGTGATCGCGGTCCCCATTCGCCGAGGATAGCCACCCGCACCGCGACGCGAGATGATTCGGCTGGCTGAGGCTTGGTCTCGCGCGGTACCCTAGGCCTTCATCGGAGGTGACGAGTGCGACTGGTCGAGTGGCCGCGAATGCCGTTCCTGAACGACGAGGTGCGAGAGTGGATCGCGCTCGAGCTCAGGGGCCTCGGCGTCGAGGATTTGGCTGTTTACGCGTTGGAGGCCGGGACCGAGGGTGACGAGCGGCGCGTCGTCGTGGCAACCGAGATCGGGCTGCTCGATCATCGCTATGCGCCGTATGGCTCGTCGGCGCGATATCGGCTGGCGATGCTCCTCTACCCCTGGCAGGTGCTGCGCGGCGTCGAGCTGAGGGCCGATACCTTCCGGCTCTGGGCGCGCGAGCACCGCACGCGGTGGTCGTTCACGCTCCACCATCCGCACTTCGAGGCGGCCACCGAGACGACCGATCTGGGCCAGGCCCTCTGCGACTTCGCGCGCGTCTGCGCCGTGATGGCCGAGCCGTTCGGCGTGCCGGCCGGACGGGCCAGCAGTGAGGTCCCGCGCGCCCACTCCCGAGGCCCGCAGCCGCTGAAGGCCGTGGAGCCCGTCGACATGGCAGCCGCCGGAGCGAACGACGTGGAGGCCGATGCCGTCTCGGCGACCGAGGCCGGCGCGGAATCGGCGGGTCCCGAGACGACGATCAAGCCGGGCGAGGAGGAGGTCGCCCTGGACACCGGCAGCACGGATGGCGAGCAGCCCGGCGAGGAGGCCGACGCCACCATCGGTGCCGAGGCGGGCGCGCCGACCCGCTCCGATACATAAGATCCCTCGAGACGTGGCGCGACACGGGCCGCGAGGCTTGGCCTACCGGATCAGCATGGCGTCGCCGAAGCTGAAGAACCGATAGCCCTCGTCGAGCGCCGCGCGGTAGGCGGCCAGGAGCGTATCGCGCGCATCGGACGGCGTGGTCCCATCCGGCATGCCGGCCTGGACGAACGCGGTGACGAGCAGCAGCAGCGAGCTCCGTGGCAGGTGGAAGTTCGTGACCAGGGCATCGACCGCCTCGAACCGGTGCGGCGGCGTGATGTACAGCTCGCTCCAGCCCATGCTGGCCCGCGAGTGTGCCGCGGTCTCCAGCACCCGCACGGTTGTGGTCCCGACGGCTACGACTCGGCCGCCGGCCTCTCGTGCCTGGCGCATCGCGCGGCGAGTCGCGGCGGGGACCTCGTACCACTCGCGGTGGATCCGGTGCTCATCGACGAACTCGCCCTCGAGCGGGCGGAACGTGTCGAGGCCTACGTGGAGCGTGAGGCTCGCGCGGCCGATGCCCCTGGCAGCCAGGTCCTCCAGCAGCTCCCCCGTGAAGTGGAGGCCGGCGGTCGGCGCCGCGGCGGATCCGGGTGGCCGGGCGTAGACGGTCTGGTATCGATCCGGCGGCGAGGAACGGTCCCGGATGTAGGGCGGCAGCGGCATCTCGCCGGCAGCCGCCATGACGGCATGCGGGTCGCGGAAGAAGCGGATCATGCGCGCCCCGTCACCGAGGCGCTCCCCCACCTCGACCCGGTCGCCGCCCCGCAGCGTCAGAAGATCGCCGATGCCGATGCGCCGCGATGGGCGCACGAGCGCTTCCCATCGCCCCGATTGGTCCGGCATTGGGCGAAGGACCAGGAGCTCGGCGCTGCCACCCGTGTCCCGCTGCGCGGGCAGCCGAGCAGGCATCACGCGCGAGTCGTTGACGACCAGCAGGTCATCGGGGCGCAGCTCCTCGGCCACGTCGCGGAAGACGCGGTATCGCAGCGCGGGCTTGGCCCGACGCGAGGCCGATCGGTCCAGCACCAGCAGGCGAGAAGCGTCGCGCGGCTCGATCGGCGTCTGGGCGATCGCACGCTCCGGCAGCGCGTAGTCGAAGTCGTCGACGCGGAGCCGCGTCGAAATCTCGCCCATCGCTTGATCCTAGTCTCGCTGCGCTACGCGCTCCTGCCCCATAGCGCCGCTCGGATGAGCGCTATCTGCATGCCGACCCACGCTTCGGACGTAACGCTCGTCCGAGTGGCGGTAACTTGTTAAATGGTGACCCCAACGCCGCGATGGTGAGCGTTACGGGGTTGCTGAGTGGCGCTCGCCGGATAAGGCGCATGCCACGAGCGCTATGTCTGGTCGCCGAGGCCGAGGGCCGTCGGTACACCCCACCACGAGCAAGCGCCCAGCCGGACGGACCGGCCGGGCGCCATCGGTCTCGAAGAAGGTCAGGCTGGTGGAGCCGGCGCGATGACCCCCTGCAGCCACGGAACGGCGAAGAAGAGCAGGAAGGCAAGGGCCACCACCCACAGGAGCGGATGGATCTCGCCGGCCCTGCCGCGAACCACCTTGAGGAAGACGTAGGTCACGAATCCGGCCGCGATGCCGGTGGTGATCGTGAAGGTGAGGGGCATGACGACCGCGGTCACCAGCACCGGGAACATCTCGTCGATCTCGCCCCAGTCGAAGTCCCGGGCGATGGTGAACATCAGGAAGCCCACGATCACGAGGGCGGGAGCCGTTGCCTGCGCCGGCACGATGCCGGCAATCGGCGCGATCAGGATCGCGGCGAGGAACAGGATGCCGACGACCACCGCCGTCAGCCCCGTCCGTCCGCCCTCGCTGACTCCCGCCGCGGACTCGATGTAGGTCGTGTTCGAGCTGACGCCGAACGCGCCGCCGAGGACCGCACCGATCGAATCGACGAAGAGCACGCGACCGATGCCCGGCAGCTGCCCGCGCTCGTCGACCAGGCCCGCCTGCTCGCCGACGCCGATCACCGTGCCCATGGTGTCGAAGAAGTCCGACAGCATCAGGCTGAAGATGACGAGCGCCACGATGAGCTCCGGCGCGGCCGTCCACACATCGAGCATGGCGCCGAACGGCTGGAAGATGGTCGAGAAGTTGTCCAGGCTGAAGTCGAAGAAGTAGGCATCAACCGTCGCCGGCAGCACGGCCGTGCCCGGCAGGAAGCCCGAGTTGTCGGTGCCAACGATGGCATTCAGCACGATGGCGACGACCGTCGTGACGAGAATGCTGATGAGGAGCGCTCCACGCACGCGCAGCGCCATCAGCGCCAGCGCCAGGGCAAGGCCGATGACGAACGTCAGCGTCGCCACGTTGACGATGCCACCCGGGACGACCGGTGGCACGCCCGGTCCCGCCACGATGAACCCGCCGTTGAATAGCCCGATGAACAGGATGAAGAGCCCGATGCCCACCGCGATCGCGCGCTTCAGGTTGATGGGGATCGCCGCCATGATCGCCTGCCGCAGGCCGGTGATCACCAGGAGGGTGATGATGATTCCCTCCCAGATGATGACCGCCATGGCCTGCTGCCAGGTGAAGCCGCGGCCCAGGATCAGCTCGAACGCGACCACCGCGTTCAGGCCCAGGCCGGCCGCGAGCGCGAAGGGATAGTTCGTCACCAGCCCCATCGCGATGGTCAGGATGCCCGCCGCCAGGGCGGTCGCCACCACCGTTGGCAGGAACGGTGGGCCGAGTCCGTCGAGCGGTCCGGTCGACAGGATGCTCGGATTCACGAAGATGATGTAGGCCATGACCATGAACGTGGTCAGGCCCGCGCGAATCTCCGTCCCGACGGATGTCCCCCGCTCGTCGAATCGGAAGAAGGAGCCGAATCCGCCGCTGGCTGCTTGCCTTGGGGGCGGTTCGCTCCGGGATACGTCGGTAGCCTCCACTCGGTTGCCCTCCGCTCCGGTGTGCAGGCCCGTCCGACACCTCTTCTTCGCGCGGACGGTGCCGGAGCGCAGCGTACTCCTGTGACCCGTTCGCACGCGCCGCTTTCCGCGCACTCGCTGGATGCTCGCGCTGGCCCAGCGCGAGTAGGGGCGGCGCGTCGTCACCAGATTCAGTTGGGGTAGGCGTCGTGCTGGATCGGCAGCTGGACGGCTAAGCGTCGAACAGCCCGGGCTGAGCCGATGCAGCCGCGCCGGCCGGCGGAGTCATGCCGAGATGCTCCCAGCCGCTGCCGGTCAGCTGGCGGCCGCGCGAGGTGCGCGCCAGGAGCCCGATCTGCATCAGGTACGGCTCCACGACGTCCTCGATCGTCTCGACCGGCTCGCTGACCGTGGCGGCCATGGTGGCCAGCCCCACCGGTCCCCCTGCGTGATGCTCGGCCATGGCGCGCAGCAGCTGGCGATCCATGGCGTCGAGGCCGCGCTCGTCGATCTCGAGCAGCTCGAGCGCATCGCCAGCCAGCTGGTTGGTCACCCGTTCGTCGCCGTCTCCCCGCACCTGGGCATAGTCGCGGACCCGCTTGAGGAGCCGGTTCGCGATCCGCGGCGTGCCACGCGACCGCCGCGCCACGAGGGTGGCGGCGTCATCGGCGATGGCGATGCCCAGGATCTCGGCGGATCGGCGCAGGATGCGCTCCAGCTCCGGCTGCGTGTAGTAGTCGAGGCGGTAGGTGACGCCGAAGCGGTCACGTAGCGGCCCGGTGATGGCGCCGACGCGCGTCGTGGCGCCGATCACCGTCACGTGCTCGATCTGCAGCCGGACCGTCCGCGCGCCCGGGCCCTTGCCGAGCACGACGTCGAGCGCGTAGTCCTCCATGGCCGGATAGAGGATCTCCTCCACCGCATGGCTGAGCCGATGGATCTCGTCAATGAACAGCACGTCGCCCTTGCCCAGGCTCGTCAGGACCGCGGCGAGATCGCCGGCACGCTCGATGGCCGGACCGCTGGTGGTGCGGATCTGCGCACCCATCTCGGCGGCAACGATGTTGGCCAGCGTCGTCTTGCCGAGCCCGGGAGGCCCGTAGAGCAGGACGTGGTCGACCGGCTCCTCGCGCTGGCGCGCGGCGTCGATCAGGATCGCGAGGTTCTCCTTGATCCGATCCTGCCCCGCAAACTCGTCGAGACGGCGTGGTCGGACCGTCGACTCGAGTGTGCGCTCCTCCTCGGCGACGTCGGCGCTGGTGATGCGCTCGATCGTCATCGGTCCAAATCGAACATGCGACCGATTCTACCGGCGCGGCAGGTCGTCCGACGTGTCGATGTCGGGGGCATGTGCGTCGATCTCGACCAGGAGCACATCGTCGGCGCCCCGGATGAGGTGCCGCAACCCCCGGTCGCCCTCGAGCTCGTCGACCGATGCGAATCTCGCTCGCTCGAGAAGCACGGGCGGCGCCGCCACTCCCCGTGCCGAGCTCGCGATGATTGGTCGATCGCCGCGGACCGCGATGAGCTTGCCCACCACGGCCGGATCGAGCGTGGGCTGGTCGCCGAGCAGGATGACCGCCGCACTGACCTCTGACGGTATGGCACCAATCCCCAGCTGGAGCGATCGGCTCATGCCCAGCTGCGGCTCCGCGTTCGGAACCGCGACGGCCTGGGGCGGCACGGGAACGCGCGGCGGCACGACGGCCAAAATCGGAGCCAACCCGGCGGCCACGGCGATCTCCACCACGGCCTCGAGCATCGTACGCTCGCCCACCTTGGCCAGCTGCTTCGGCGAGCCGAAGCGCGTGGAGGCGCCGGCGGCAAGGATGACGGCGGCGATGCGATGAGGCTGCGGCAGCATCGGTCCAGGAGACATGGCTTCATATACTGGCGCGCAATGGCCGAGCGCGACGCGTTCGATGCGATCCCCAAGGTCGAGCTGCACTGCCACCTCGAGGGCACGGTGCGGCCGGCCACCGTAGTCGAGCTCGCGCACAAGAACGGCCGTTCGCTGCCGACCGACGATCCGACCGAGCTGTACCGATACACCTCGCTTGACACCTTTCTCGAGATCTTCTGGCTCGTGCAGGAGCTGCTGGCGGACCGATCCGATTGGGAGCGCGTCGGCTACGAGGCGGTGCTCGACGCCGCGCCCCACGGACTCCGCTACCGCGAGGCCTTCTTCACCCCGGCCCGGCACCTCGCGGCAGGGCAGGATCTCGGCGAGATCGTCGCCGGGCTGTCCCACGGAATCGAGGCCGCCGAGCGCGAGACCGGCGTGCGCTCGATGCTCATCTGCGATATCGACCGCTCCTTCGGGCCGGCCGCAGCGGTGGAGCTGGTCGAGCGGCTGGTTGAGCTGCGGCGCGGCGGGCAGGCCGAGCGGGTCATCGGCCTGGGGATGGACTCGACCGAGCGCGGTGTCGATCCTCGCGAGTTCGCGCCGGCCTTCGATTTGGCGCGCGGGGTCGGGCTGCATCTGACGTCGCACGCCGGCGAGGACACCGGGCCGGACAACATCGCGGTGGCGCTCGAGGCGCTGAAGCTGGAGCGGATCGACCACGGCGTCGCGATCATGGAGGATGGTGCGCTGGTTGCCCGCGTCGCGGAGGCCGGCATCCCGCTCAACGTGTGTCCCAACTCGAACGTCATCATCGCCAACCGGTATCCCTCGCTTGCCGACCATCCCTTCCGCGACATGCGCGAGGCGGGGCTGCTGATCACGCTCAACACGGACGACCCCGCCATGACGGATCTCGATCTGGGGAAGGAGTACCGGTCCGTGGCCGCCGCGCAGGGCCTCGCGTTCGCCGAGATGTGCGCCGTGGCGCTGGACGGCGTCGAGGCTACGTGGCTCGATGACAGCGAGAAACGAGCGCTGCGCGCCTCGTTCGAGCGCGACATCAAGGCGCTTCACGGTCCCTCGTAGCCAAGCGTCCGCCATCTACGACTGCTGGTCGTGGTAACCGCCGCCGGTGGCGGAGTTTCCGCCATCTACGACTGCTGGTCGTGGTAACCGCCGCCGGTGGCCGAGTTTCCGCCATATACGATCACCAGTCGTATTAAGCGGCGCAACGCGGCCCCGAGCGCTTATCCGCCACGCTCAGCTGAGCGTGGGCGTGGCTTGCGGACTCTCTGCAGGCTGGCGGAATCCCGTTTAGTACGACCACCAGTCGTAGATGACAGAAACCACAACCCGGCGATCGAGCCGGAAGGCGCCGAGAGCCAACGCCGCACCTCCCGGGCGCGCATCGGAAGCGCGGCTACAAACGTCTGCTCGTGCTGTGCCACGACACGCCGAGCCGTCGACTGATCTTCGACCACGACCAGCCGGGCCACGCCGCTCGGCCCCCAGCCGCGCTCTCGTGCGAGCAGATTCGGCACAACCCGGCACTTGCGGTCGAAGCTCGCGAGCAGCTCCTGGACGTCGACCAGCCGCGTCTTGACCTCGACCAGCAGCAGGGTCCGGCTCGCCGCGTGCCAGGCCACGATGTCCACGGATCCGCGGTCGCCGTAGTGATTGAAGGTGTACTCCGCAACGACCTCCCAACCGATGCGGCGGAGGATGCGGATGACCAACTCGACCAGCGCCGCGTGCCCACGGTCCAGCAGCCGAGGTACGTCCCCGCCTCGGCGCAGGCGCGGCTCGAATTCGAGCTGCACGCCGACAGCATCGCCGACGGTGCGGATGACGCCCACCGTGAGGCCGCCGAGCGCGCCACGCTCGACGAGCGAGGCGGTCGTCTGATCGACGCCACTGACGTCCTCGACATCCGACTGCCGCATGCCCAGCCGGACGCGCGCCGTTCGAACGATCCGTCCCACTCTGCGATCATCCATCGAGCGATGATCCACCCGAGTGCTTACCGGCCGCTTACTAATCGCTTTCGGCTCGATGGCTGAGTTAGTGGAGCTGCTCATCGAGAACGGCACGGTCGTCGACGGCAGCGGCGAGCGCGGATTCGCCGCCGCAGTGGCGGTCGAGGGCGGACGGCTGCGCCTCATCTACGGCCAGACGGACCAGCTCGCGCCGCGGCGCCGGATCGACGCCACCGGCCTGACCGTCGCCCCCGGCTTCATCGACCTTCACTCCCATTCCGGGCTGATGATCTTCGCCGATCCGATCCACGAGCCAAAGCTCCGCCAGGGCGTGACGACCGAGGTGATCGGCGTCGACGGGCTCTCCTATGCACCGATCCCCGACCCGGCCGACCTGGAGGCGCTCGTCACCATGAACGCCGGCCTCGACGGTGCGCCGCCGGAGTCGCGGCCGCACGACTGGCGACGCGTCGAGGAGTACCTGGACCGGGTCGACGCCCTGCGCCCCGCGGTCAACCTGGCCTTTCTGGTCGGGAACAGCGCGCTGCGCATCGGCGCCATCGGCTGGGAAGAGGTCGAGGCCAGTCCAGCGCAGGTGGCGGAGATGCGCTCGATGCTGCGGGAGGCGATGGAGGAGGGCGCCATCGGTCTCTCGTCCGGCCTGGACTACCCACCGGGCTCTTACGCCAGCACGGAGGAGCTGGCCGCCCTGACCGCCGAAGCCGGCCTGTACCACACCCACGTGCGCTACCCGCTGGGTGACCGCTACCTCGACCCGTTCAAGGAGGCGATCGAGATCGGGCGGCGCGGCGACGGGGCCGTGCACATCACCCACTTCTACCACCGGCAGACCTTTCCCGGAGGGCCTGGACCGATGCTGGCGCTGGTCGACGACGCGCGCGCCGACGGCCTCGACGTCACCTTCGACACCTACCCCTACGAATGGGCGAGCACCCGGCTGTTGATCATGATTCCTCCATGGGTGCAGGCCGGTGGACCGATGCCGACGCGCGAACGACTGGCGGATCCCAAAGTGCGCGACCGCATTCGACGCGAGCTGGCAGAACGAGGCGTGCTGTTCGCCGGGCGACGGGCCTGGGACGACGTGCGGCTGGGCGCATTCGAGTCGCGCGACCTGCTGCGCTGGGAGGGGTTCACGCTGGGTGACGTGATTGCGGATCGCGGCGAGGACCCCGTGGACGTGCTGTGCGACCTCCTGCTGGCCGAGGATCTTCGGCTGAACCAGGTCACGCCCGGACCGTGGAGCGAGACGCTGCCCGAGTTCATCCGCCATCCGGTCGGGATGATCGGCACCGATTCGACGTTCGTGGCGGCACGTCCCTCGCCCCGCACGTACGGCTCGTTCCCGCGCGTGCTCGGCCAGTTCGTGCGGGAGGAGGCGTTGCTCAGCCTGGAGGAGGCGGTGCGATCGATGACCTCGGCGCCTGCAGCGCGCGTCGGGCTCCCCGACCGCGGGTTATTGCGCGACGGCTACGTTGCCGATCTCGTCATGTTTGACGCTCAGCGTGTCCGCTCTAACGCGACCTATGACGAGCCGCGGCAGTTCCCCGACGGGATCGAGTGGGTCGTGGTCGACGGCGAGGTCGTGGTCGAGCGTGGCGAACACACCGGCGCGCGCCCTGGGCGGGTGCTGCGGCGGGCCGGACGATGAGGTTTGCATCACGTGGAGACAACGGGGAAGAACCCAACGAATCGGACTCGTTGTTCCCCGCCGTTGTCATGGGGTGCAAGGATCGGGGAAGATCCCGCCCACTCCGGCCTCTTCTTCCCCGTTGTCTCCATCTCATGCAATCTCAGTGCAAGCCGCGGTTCCCAAGGGTCAGAGGCCCAGCGACGCCCGCAACCGTGAGCGCTACGATGCAGCGATGGAGCGCCCGAGCCTGAATCTCCGCACGCTTCCGCCGGCCACAGCTCCGACGGAGGCCCCTGCCGAAACCCCCCTGGTCATCCCCGCCGATGCACCGGCACGCGGACGCGCGCGTCCGGCAGCTCCGCTGCGGCGCGAGGGACCCGAGAAGCTGACCGGCGAGGCGAAGTACGCCGACGACCTCGTCTTCCCGGGCGCCTGGTTCGGCGTGACCATCCGGTCTACCGAACCCCACGCGCGCCTGCTGGGCGTGGACCTCGACGATGCCTTCGACTGGAAGCGCGTGGTGGTCGTCACCGCGGAGGGCATTCCCGGCGAGAACATCGTCAGCCTGATCGACGACGATCAGCCGGTGCTCGTGCCCATCGGCGGCGAGATCCGCCACCAGGCCGAGCCCGTGGCCCTGCTCGCGGCGCCGGACCGGGCTACGCTCCATGAGGCGAGACGCCACGTGACGCTCCGGACGGAGCGCCTGGCGCCGGTCTTCGACCCGCTCGACTCAGAGGTGGAGTTTGCCCATTACACGGTGGAGCGCGGCGACGCCGCGGCCGCCATGCAGGGAGCGGACGTCGTGATCGAGGGCACCTACCGCGTCGGTCACCAGGAGCAGCTGTACATCGAAGGGCAGGCCATGATCGCGGTGCCGCGCCCGGACGGCGGCGTGACCGTCCACGGCTCGCTGCAGTGTCCGTACTACGTCCACAAGGCGATGAAGCGGGCGCTGGCCATGGGCGATGAGCTGGCGGTCGTCGTGCAGACCGAGACCGGCGGCGGCTTCGGCGGCAAGGAGGAGTACCCCTCGGTCATCGCGCTGCACGCCGCTCTTCTGGCGCTGAAGTGCCACAGGCCGGTGCGCATGATCTACGACCGGCACGAGGACATCAGCGCCACGACCAAGCGGCATCCGGCGGTCGTCCGCCATCGGTCCGGCGTGACCGAGGGCGGCGAGCTGGTGGCACAGGAGATCGAGGTGATCATGGACGGCGGTGCGTACTGCACGCTCACGCCGGTCGTCCTCAGCAGGGGCACGCTGCACGCCGGCGGGCCGTATCGGTGCGAGAACGTGCGCATCACCGGTCGCGCCATGGCCACCAACACGCCGCCGAACGGTGCCTTCCGTGGCTTCGGCGCGCCGCAGACCGAGTTCGCGGCCGAGATGCAGGTCAACCGCCTCGCCGAGGCGCTCGACGTCTCGCCGCTCGACCTGCGGCGGCGCTGGGTCTATCGCGAGGGCGACGTGACGCCCACCGGCCAGGTGCTGCGCGAGAGCGTGGGCGGCATCGAGGTCCTGGAGGCTGCAGCCAAGGCCGCGGCCTTCGATCGGCACAGCGCGCAGACCCGAGCGATGCGGGAATCCCGGACCGATGGCGCCCGCGTCGCCTCCGGCATCGGCCTCGCACTGGCCTGGCACGGCGCCGGCTTCACCGGGTCCGGCGAGGTCAAGCTCGCGTCGGTCGCCTCGCTGGAGCTGACCGATGACGGCCGCATTCGGATCCTGACCGCCTCGACGGAGATGGGCCAGGGCACCAAGACGATCTTTCCCCAGCTGGTGGCCGATGCGCTCGGGGTGGAGTACGACGAGGTCGAGATAGCGCCGCAGGACACGTCGATCGTGCCCGATTCGGGGCCGACCGTCGCGTCCCGCACCGCCATGGTGGTCGGCGGCCTGCTGATCCGCGCCGCGGAGAAGCTGCGTGCCCAGGTCGAGGAGTCGTCCGGCCGCCCGTTCGCCGAGGCGTACCAGGATGTCGGACCGATCCGCATCGACGAGCGTTTCGTCCCCTACCCCGGAGTGCAGTTCGACGACGCGACGTACACCGGCGACGCGTATCCGGCGTATGGCTGGGCAGCGTGCGTGGCCAAGGTCGAGGTCGATCTCGACACCGGGGAGGTGACCGTGCGAGAGTGCGTCAGCGCCGACGACATCGGCAAGGTCATCCATCCCATTCTCGCCGAGGGCCAGGTTGAGGGCGGCACGCTGCAGGCGGTTGGCTATGCCACCATCGAGGAGATGAAGCTGGTCGATGGCCGCTACCTGAATGACCGCCTCGCCACCTACCTCATCCCCACATCGCTCGACGCGCCGCGGATCCGCACGATCCTGGTTGAGAAGCCGTTCTCCGGTGCTCCCCATGGGGCGAAGGGCGTTGGCGAGCTGCCCATGGACGTGGCCGCGCCCGCCGTGATCGCCGCCATCCACGACGCGACGGGGGCCTGGATCCACGACCTGCCGGCGACGCCGGAGCGCGTCCTCGGCGCCCTGACAAATGGACCGATGCCACCCGCACCGGGCGTCTCGCTCGAGGAGCCCTCGCCCGCGACGCCGCCCATCGAGGATCTGCCGCCCGGCGGCGACGAGATGCCGTTTCGTGCGCCCACCGACCCGCACGAGGAGCGGCCCCAGTGAGCCCCGTGAGCCCCGTGAGCCCAGTGAGCCCGGTCAGGCCCCTGAGCCCCCGTGAGCCCTGATGAGCCCTGATGCCGCGACGACGCTCCTCCAGCGCTCGCTGACTCCCCTTAAAGATCGGCTGGTGCAACTTAGCCGGGGTTCCGGCGTCGCTTGGGCCGCGAAACCGGTCGCAGGATCACTCAACGTGCACAGGAGGCACATTGACACCCTCATCTTCCCAGGGATCGGCCGATGACCTCGCGTAAGTTGCACGAGCGGAACATTACGGGGGGCATGCCCGGTCCACGAGGCGTTGGAGCCTCGTGGTGAGCATCCGCCTCAGCGTCAACGGCGAGCCGACCGAGGTCGAGGTGCCGGGCATGCGGCGCCTGCTCGATGTGCTGCGCGAGGACCTCGGTCTCACCGGCACCAAGGAAGGCTGCGGCGAGGGCGAGTGCGGCGCGTGCAGCGTCCTCCTCGACGGCCAGGTCGTCGATTCCTGTCTCGTCCCGGTGAGCCAATGCCAGGGCGCATCGGTCCAGACCGTCGAGGGGCTGGCGCGCGAGCAGCGGCTCAACGAGCTGCAGGCCGCGTTTCTCGAGACCGGCGGCGCGCAGTGCGGCATCTGCACACCGGGGATGCTGATGGCGGGCGAGGCCTTCCTCGCCTCAGGGGCAGAGCCATCCGACGAGGCGATCCGCGAGGCGATCGCCGGAAACCTGTGCAGATGCACCGGCTACACAAAGATCATCGACGCGGTCGCCCTCGCGGCGGAACGGAGGACAGGGCCATGACTGAACGACCCGAGACCCTCGAGGAAGCCATCGACGAACGCGACATCACGCTGGCCTTCACACCGGGTCAGCTGATCCTGATCGTGGTCGGGGTCTACCTGCTGATCCGAATCCTGCGCGGACTCCGAGGCTGAGCCCATGCCCAACGCGGTTGAGCCGCCGTCCGAATCCCCGCGCCGCTTACCGGACGCTTACCAGCTGCTTATCGATGGCGACGGCCCGCCCTGGCGGCCGGTCGCCGGCGGCACCGACCTCATGGTGCAGATCGCGGGCGAGATCGGCGAGCCACCGGCGCGCGTCATCGACATCTGGGCGCTGGACGAGCTGCGCGGGGTCGGTGTCGAGGGCGACGCGCTGGTCATCGGTGCGCTGACGACCTACACGGAGATCCGCCGCTCCCCCATCGTCGCCGAGCACCTGCCAGCGCTCGTCGACGCCGCGGCCACGATCGGCGCGGCGCAGATCCAGAACCGGGGCACCCTTGGCGGCAATGCGGTGAACGCCTCGCCGGCCGGCGACACCCTGCCCATCCTGCTCGCCACCGGCGCCGAGATGATCCTCGGCAGCGCGAGCGGCGAGCGCGCGGTCGCCGCGGACGCGTTCTGGACCGGCTACCGGCAGACTGCCCGGCGTGACGACGAGCTGCTGCTGCGCGTCCGCATCCCGCTGGTGCCTGATCGGCAGGTGCGCTTCCGGAAGATCGGGACCCGCCGGGCGCAGGCGATCAGCAAGGTGGTCATGGCGCTGGCGTGGCGCGGTGACGGCGACAGCCGGCCGTGGACCGATGTCCGCCTCGCCCTCGGCTCGATCGCGGCCACCACTGTCCGCGCCCCGGCCACGGAACGCGTCCTTGAGGGAACGCTGCCCGCGCGCGAGACGGCCGACGCCGCCGCTGCGACGCTCGCAGGCGAGATCCAGCCCATCGACGACGTGCGATCGACGGCCGACTACCGGCGCGCGGTGGCGGGGCGCGTGCTGCATCGGCTCATCCGGGACCAGGGCGGCTGGTAGCCCGAAATGCGCGGCGGTTCGTTGCATGACATGAACGTATCGGGGAAGAAGAGCTCGATTTCGTCACCTGCTTCACTGCCGCTGCCACCTCATGCAACGGGCGGGGAAGATGAGCCTGTTCAGCGGCTCTTCTTCACCGCTAGCTCCATCTGATGCAACGAGCGCCCAAGGCGACGCTATTCGCGACCGCGGCGGACTTCCGTCGCTGGCTGGAGGCGAACCACGACACGGCCACCGAGCTGTGGGTCGGTTATTACAAGAAGGGTGTCGGCAAGACCTCGATGATCTACAGGGAGGCGGTCGAGGAGGCACTCTGCTTCGGCTGGATCGACGGCCAGGCACGGTCGCTTGACTCCGAGCGCTACGCGAACCGATACACGCCGCGCAGGCCGACCAGCAACTGGAGCGCTATCAACATCGCCAAGGTCGCCGAGCTCACCGCCGCGGGCCGCATGCATCCCGCCGGCATGCGTGCCTTCGAGCAGCGGGACCGCCGCAAGGACGCGACGTACGCCTACGAGGTCACGCCGCGCGAGCTGCCGCCGGAATGGCAGGCGCGCCTGCGGGCGAATGCCGATGCCTGGGCTTACTGGCAGTCACAGCCGCCGTCGTACCGGCGAACCGCGAGCTACTGGGTACTGAGCGCGAAGCGGCCGGAGACACGCGAGCGACGCATGGAAACGCTGATCGCCGACTCAGCGGCCGGCCGCATGCCGAGGCCGTTCGCCGTCGGCCGAAGCGAGCCGGATCGGACGTGACGGTCTTGACGGGCACGCGTCTCTCGCACCTCTTCGTCCACGTGCGCAGCCTGGAGGATGCCCGCCGCTTCTACGTCGATCTCCTGGGGCTCGCGGTGCTCATGGAGGAGCCGGGCTATCTGCGCATCGGCAACGCCGATGGCTGGCACATCGGCATGGAGGAGGTGCCCGACCGGATCGGCAGCGCGGGCATCGAGATCGTCCTGCGCGTGGAGGACGTGGATGCCGCGTACGAGCGCTTGACGGCGGAAGGCGTCGCGTTCGAGACCGAGCCGCAGGACATGCCCTGGGGCGCGCGCCACGCGTGGCTACGCGACCCGTCGGGCTACCGGCTCAGCATCTACTCCTGAACGCGGTTGCCGCCGCCGACAGCCGTCCCACGCCATCCGGATGCGAGAGAATGGGGAGCATGAGCGCCCTCCCGCCCGGCGTCGAGCTCACCGCTGCCCCACCCGACCACGCCGATGAGGTCCTGACCCCCGAGGCGTTGCGCTTCGCGGCTGAGCTCCATCGGTCCTTCAACCCGGAGCGCCAGCGCCTGCTGACCGACCGCCGTGACCGCCAGGCGAGGCTCGATGCGGGCGAGATGCCGGACTTCCTGCCGAACCCCATCGAGAGCGACGATCCGGAGTGGCGCGTCGCGCCTGCGCCCGCGGACTTCGACGACCGGCGCGTGGAGATCACCGGCCCGGCCGAGCCGAAGATGATGATCAACGCGCTGAACTCGGGCGCATCGGTCTTCATGGCCGATTTCGAGGACGCGCTGTCCCCCACGTGGGCCAACGTCGTGACCGGGCAATGGGCCGTCCGCGAGGCCGTTCGCCGCAGCCTGCAGTTCACGCAGGACGACGGTAAGGAGTATCGCCTGGCCGATACGACCGCCACGCTCTGCATCCGGCCACGCGGCTGGCAGCTGGACGAGGCGCACGTCCTGGTCCACGGCTCCCCCATCTCGGCCAGCCTGTTCGACTTCGGCCTCTGGTTCTTCCACAACGCGCGCGAGCTGCTCAACCGCGGCTCGGGCCCGTACCTCTACCTCCCGAAGCTGGAGAGCCACCTCGAGGCGAACCTGTGGAACCAGGTCTTCGTCGCCGCGCAGTCGGCGCTCGACATCCCACACGGCTCGATCCGCGCCACCGTGCTGATCGAGACGATCCTGGCCGCCTTCGAGATGGACGAGATCCTGTTCGAGCTGCGGGAGCACGCGGCGGGTCTCAACGCGGGCCGATGGGACTACATCTTCAGCGCCATCAAGAAGTTCCGGACCCGGCCGGATACCGTGCTTCCCGACCGTGCCCAGGTCACCATGACGGTGCCGTTCATGCGCGCCTACACCCAGCTGCTGGTGAAGACGTGCCATCGGCGCGGGGCGCACGCCATCGGCGGCATGGCGGCGTTCATCCCGTCGCGCAAGGACCCCGAGGCCAATGAGCGCGCGCTGGCGAGAGTGCGGGAGGACAAGGAGCGCGAGTCTGCGGACGGCTTCGATGGCACCTGGGTCGCGCATCCCGACCTCGTCCCGGTGGCGCGCGAGACCTTCGACAACGTCCTGTTCGACCGGCCGCACCAGAAGCACCGGGTTCACGACGAGGTCTCGGTGTCCGCCGGCGACCTGATCGACCTGCGCGTGCCCGATGGCTCCGTGACCGAGGCCGGCGTGCGCGCCAACGTCTCGGTTGGCCTCTCCTACCTCGCCTCGTGGCTGGCCGGCAACGGCGCGGCCGCCATCAACGACCTGATGGAGGATGCGGCCACTGCCGAAATCTCCCGCTCGCAGCTGTGGCAGTGGCGGGTCCACGCCGTCCCGCTCGACGACGGTGCGCCGATGACGGCCGAGCGCTACACCACGATCCGCGAGGAGGAGCTCGCCACCCTTCGCTCATCGCTCCCCGACTTCCCCTGGACCGATGCCGCCGCGCTCCTCGACGAGCTCGTCCTCTCCGACGACTTCGCGGAGTTCCTGACGCTGTCGGCATATCGCCGATTGCCATGAACATGACAGCTTGCGCGAGTGTCAAATTCGACGCGAGCTGATGGTGCGGCACGGCGCGGTGCGGGAGGTCGCTGTGCGCGGGGGCCGCCCGCTCGACATCGGCGAGTCGATGGCGTGCTGGTCAGGACGTGGGTGGGACCTCGATGACGCGGCCATCCTGTTGGCCGAAGTCCCAGGCATCGATGGCCGGCGGTTCCACGCCGAGCGTCGTGAGGGCGGTGCAGATCTGGCTGCGATGATCCGTCCCGTGGTGCAGCGCCTGCGCGAGCCGGATGCCATCGGGGCGTGGGTCTCGGACCCGTCATCCCGGCGCGTCACGAGTCGAAACCGCCAGCCTCAACGGCAAGAGACCACATAGCCGAATGATGTGTGCGACCTACGTCCCGACTGATCGTCTATGCGCGGAGGTCTGAGCGCAACGGCTCGGCGACCTCGCGCGCCATGGCGGCCAATCCATCCGGGCCCGCAGCGGCGGGCACGCCCAGAATGATGTGGTTCGCGCCGGCCGCGGCGAAGCGGCGCGTCATCGCCAGCGCCGTCCGCCGTGTCTCCGGCGATGTCCCAGAGTCGAGCCGTGCAGCAAAGGTGAAGTCATCGGGATCTCGTCCCGCAAGTGCGAGGGCCCGGCGGATCTCATCGCGCTTCTCCGCGAAGTAGGCGACGTCACCCGGGCGATTCCCGGGCATCGGCCAGCCCTCCGCGTATTGCGCCGCGAGCCGAATGCCGCGGGGACGCTGACCACCGAGCCAGATCGCGGGGCCACCGGGGCGCACCGGAGGCGGCTCGTTCGTCGCGCCGCGCAGCGCGAAATACGGATCGTTCAAGATGACGCCGCGTCCGGCCGCCGCGTCCTGGCCGAAGAGGGCGGTGACTGCTCGCAGGGCTGCCTCGAACCTGTCGAATCGCTCACGCAACGGCGGAAGCGGAATGCCGAAAGCATCGTGCTCCCCCTCGTGCCAGCCCGCCCCCATGCCCAGGATGAATCGGCCCCCGGTCACGTTGTCGAGCACCGTTGCAGCCTTCGCCAGGATCGAGGGATGACGGAACGTCGCGGAGGCGACGGCGATGCCGAGCCATCGGCCGGGAACGCGGTGCGCGAGTGCAGCCAGCGTGGTGAATGCTTCGAACGCGACGCCGCCCCGCTCTCGGCTGGCGTCTGAGAGGTGATCGCTCATCCATCCCGCCTCGAGGACGGCGAACTCGCCGGCGGACTCCCACATGGCATCGAGCGTCGGCCAGTCCAGCCCGGCCGAGCCGGTGGCCGAGATTCGAAAGCCGAGGAGACCGGGACGGCTGTGCTGCTCACTCACCCGCGCAGGATCGCACGACCGGCAGCAGAAGACTCCGGCCCGGGGCCGGAGTCTGCCTCGATCCAGCGCTGCATAAGGCGCACGAGGAGTCCGAATCCCACGGCCAGAAGCGGCCTCATGATGACGAGGTCGAGGACCCGCCCGGCGAGACCCTCCGGCAGGGCGTACTCCAGGTCATGAGTGACGAGCGTGCCGGCCTTCACCGCGTCATATCGGCTCGTTGAGCTCCATGCACCGAAGACCGGCAGCTGCCCGGCCTCGACCGTCGTCCACGGTGGCGCGGGGCGCTCGGTCAGGGTCGGTGGATCGACACGGACCGTCTCCCAGCGGGTCGAGACGCGGATGGACCCGAGGGTGAAGACCTGGTGGTAGATGTTGCCAACCTCCTCGACGCGCCCGCTACTCTCGGGCACTCGGACGATGGGGTTGAACTCCGGGAAGCGGCTCGGATCGGCCGCGAGCTCGATGACGCGCTCGGGCGGAACGCGGAGGAGGAAGCGATCCCGACGCCGGCCAACCATTCGAGATCCTCCACCTCCACTAGGACAGTTCGAGTATCGGTATGGTCCGGAGCCGTAGGGTCCAACCGCAAGCGACAGATGGCCGAACAATTGATGCGACGGACGTCCCGACTTCGGCCTGGAAGCTGTAGCTGCTGTCGCGCCAACGCCATTCGGCAGCTATCGTGGCGGCATGCGATTGCCCGGCACGCCTCACGAGTGCGGCCCGCTCCTCGAGCTGGGCTGGCTCAGCCGCCAGCTCCACCTCGGCACGCCTGTCGCGGAACGCACCGAGACGATCGCGGTGACGCAGATCATCGGGTCCGTGCAGCGCGGGCGTGACTTCGATGCTTGCTGGCACCCGCTTCATCCACGCCTGGCGAAGCTGATTGCCGACATCGACGCGGCGCAGCCCGGCGCGCTTGATGAGCCGATCGACGTCGTCCGCGTAGACCGCGCCTACTTCGTCCGCGATGGGCACAAGCGCGTGGCACTGGCAAGACGGGGTGGCCGCGAGTTCATCGACGCGCACGTCAGTCGCGTGCGGACCCCGTTCGTTGTCGAGCCGAACCTCGACGAGGACGCTATCTTCCGGACGGCACGCGAATACGAGTTTCGCCGCCACAGTGGCTTGGCGGAGGCACTGCCCGAAGTCCGCTTCGCGCTCACTGAGATCGACGGCTACGGCGAGCTCTACGCGGCCGTGCGCGCACACGCGTTCGAGATGGCCGAGCGGGTGGGTCGCGTTGTGCCATGGCCGGAGGTTGCCAGCGACTGGTACGAAGCTGACTACATGCCGACGGTGTCGAACGCTCGCTCCACGATTGGAAGGCTGATCGACACCTCCACAGACGCCGACGTGTTCCTGGCCATCCATCGCCAGCGACTGGCGTGGTGGGGCAGTGAGTGCGACGCCGTAGACTGCGCCGCGCAGGAGATGCTCGTCGAACGTCAGCTTGCGGCTTCCCGAAGCCGCTCGCTTCTGGGTGGGATCCTTGAAGGTGGGTCGGACCGGCGGCCTAACCCTGCCGCCGTGCTGCCACTTACCGAGGCCGATGGGCATTGAGTCGGATGCACCCTGGGATGATCGATGAGTTCTGCGGTCGCGCTTCGTCAGATAGTCGAACACCCTAGAAGGAACTTCCATGCTGAAGGACAGCAGAGCCTTTTCGGGCTTTTCGACCGATGACGTTCCAGCTGCCAAGGCCTTCTACGGCCAGACACTCGGCCTGGACGTGAGCGAGGAGAGCGGCATGCTCACGCTCGAGCTGGCCGGCGGCCATACCGTTCTCGTCTATCCCAAGGAGAACCACGAGCCGGCGACCTACACCATCCTCAACTTTCCGGTGCCGGACATCGAGGTAGCCGTCGACCAGCTAACCGACCGCGGCATCGCGTTCGAGCGCTACGGCGAGGACTTCAACCAGGACGAGCGCGGCATCATGCGCGGCGAGGGCCCGCCCATCGCCTGGTTCAAGGATCCCGCCGGCAACATCCTGGCGGTGCTCGAAGAGGGCTAGAGCCGTTCGCGGCAACGGACCGCCCATCGCCTGGTTCAAGGACCCCGCCGGCAACATCCTTTCGGTGATCGAAGCGAGCTAGAGCCGGGTGTGTGATCGTTGACCGATGCAGACATCTGAAGCCGTCCTCCTGTTCGACTACCTCTACTGGGCGCGCGACGCTGTCATCCGTGCCGCGCAGGAGCTGAGCGCCGACGACTTCGTCGGCACCGAGACGGTCACGAATCGCGACCTGCGGGCGACGCTCGTCCACGAGCTCGACGTGCAATGGAGCTGGCGCGAGCGCCTGCGGGGCGCCGATTGGGACGAATGGGGACCCGATGCCGATCTCAAGCCCGGCGATTACGCCACGGTCGGGGCGGTAGCCGAGCACTGGCGGCGCGACGAGGCCGCGATGCGGATCTGGCTTGACGCTCTCACCGATGGCGACTTGGCCGCTCCCCCACCCGGCAAGGATGATCCATACCCGCTCTCGTTCTACGTCATGCATCTCGTCAGCCACGGGATCCAGCAATTCAGCGAGGCGGCTGTGCTCCTCACGCGGGCCGGACACTCCCCCGGCGACATCGGCTTCCTGGAGTTTGTAGAGCAGACCGGTCGCGAGTCCGGTTGACCGGCCGATGCGGAAGACAGGCAGCCTGGCGATCGCGTGCCTGCTCCTCGCGGCGTGCAGCCTCGACTCCGTAGGTGTGTCGCCCACCTCCACGCTGCCGTTGCCCTCATTCCCGGCCGCAACCTCAACCCGCGAGCCAACCGTGCCGGCGACGCCCACACTTCAATTGGAGCCCACCCAGACTCCGGTCCCTTCCCTCGACAGCGCGGGGCTTCGCGAGGCGGTCGACACGGCGGCCATCCGCACGCATCTTCAGGAGCTCCAGCGTATCGCGGAGGCGCACGGCGGGAACCGTGCTGCCGGCACGATCGGCTTCGATGCATCTGTCGAGTACGTTGCGGCCCGCCTGGAGGCCGCTGGTTACGCCGTCGAGCGCCAGCCCTTCAGCTTCCCGCTCAACGGCGACGAGGAGGTGAGCGTCAACCTGGTCGCGGAGCTTCCCGGACGAAGTGCGTCGGAGGTCGTGATGCTCGGCGCGCACCTTGACTCGGTGCCGGGCCGGGCCGGGATCAACGACAACGGCTCCGGCAGCATGATGCTGCTCACTTTGGCCGAGCGCCTGCCCGAGTTCGAGCAGCCCGATCGTACCGTCCGCTTCGCCTTCTGGGGCGCCGAGGAGCCGGGCCTGTATGGCTCAACGGCCTATGTCGAAGGGCTCGATGCGGCGGAGCGCGAGCAGCTGATGGCCTATCTCAACTTCGACATGATCGGCTCGCCGAACCACGTCCGATTCATCTACGACGATCGGGAGGCGGCGGCCGGGTCAGAGGCGATCACCCGGCTCTTCAGCGACTACTTCGACTCGGCCGGTCTGGCCTGGGACACGTTCGACCTCAGCGGCAAGACGGATCACGCCCCGTTCAGCCGCACGGGCATCCCCACCGGTGGGCTCTTCAGCGGCGGCATCGAGCTCAAGACCGATGCCCAGGCCGCAGCCATCGGCGGCACCGCCGGCGCGCCTGCCGATCCCTGCAACGACCGCATCTGCGACACCAC
The DNA here is from genome assembly GCA_050692055.1 of Candidatus Limnocylindria bacterium. Classification (GTDB taxonomy): domain Bacteria; phylum Chloroflexota; class Limnocylindria; order QHBO01; family QHBO01; genus JBOGTC01. Next base: position 42,145 of record JBOGTC010000060.1, read on the forward strand.
GGCCAACGTGAACGACGCGGCACTCGACGAGATGGCCGATGCGGCCGCCCACGCCCTCGCCACGCTGGTGGGCGAGTAGCCGCTGACGCCTCGCCGGGCTGGTAATCGACCAGGGACGAGCGCCACTACTACGCTTCAGCAACCGTGTAACTGCTACACAGGACATCGAGGCTGATTTGCCTTCATTGACCAGATGGCCACGCTCAGCGAGCCGCCCGCGACCACGCGCAGGGGCCCGTGTTGGCACGTAGCAGTCACACGGTTGCTGAACGGCGAAACGGGCTGGGCGCACGGGCGCGCAGACGGGGGCATCAGCTTCAAGTCCGCGGCAGAAAGACGCCGATCTTGCCCAGGCCACGCTGCGGCACCTCGGTCGGCTCCTCGTACTCGGCGAGGTACTGCTCGTAGATCGGCACCAGGTCGGCATCGGTCGCTGCCCGCAGGTGCTCGAGCAGGTCCTGCGAGGTCACGAAACCGTGGCGGTTGTCATCGATGAACTCGCGCAGCGCCGCGAAGAACTCCGCCTCCCCCATCGCCGCGCGCACGGCATTGAGGAACGCAGTGCCCTTGTAGAAGACGGTGTGGAAATAGCCGTCGCAGCTCGTCCAGTCGCCGCCGGAGATCGGCTCGGCTGGCCAGGCGAAGACCTCGCTGTCAACGGGACGCGGAGAGCAGTGGTTCTCGCCGATGCCCATCAGGTATCGGGCGCTGAAGTCGGCGAAGCCCTCGTCCAGCCACGGCTCGAGCATCTGATCGTTGCCCAGCTGCGCGTAGAACCACTGGTGCGCGACCTCGTGGTAGATGACGTACGGATCGGTCACCTTCGTGCGCGTCAGGTGGATCGCGCGCGGGTACTCCATGCTGAATCCGCCACCGGAGCCCACCTCCGCCAGCACCAGATCGGGCCACGGGTACATCCCGTACGCCTCATCGAGGCCGATGAGCGCTGTCTCTGCCAGGTCCGCCGTGACGGTGCCGGAGACGGTCTCGGTGTAGACCCGCATGGTGGTCTCGCCCACGCTACGGGTCGTCAATCGAAAGGCCGGATTCACGACAAACGAGAAGTCACGAACGTCCTCCGCATGGCACACCCAGCTCGTGCCGGTGGTCTCCGGCGCGGAGACGAGCCCGGGGCAGGCCACGGCATCGCGGCCGAGCGCCGATGTCGTCGTCAGCTCCAACCGGATCGACTCGGCGTTGTACGAGATCTGCGGATCACCGATGCCGTACACCTCGTGCTCCCGCGACAGGATCGGGAACCACTGGCCGAAGCTGATCACCCCGTTCTCGCGGCTCAACCGGGCGGTGAAGGCGTCGGTGCTGGTGCCGACGGTGAGCTGGAAGGGCACTTGGATCTCGGCCGTCTCGCGCGGCTCGAGCGGCTCCGGCAGCGGCACGCGCAGGTTGATGCTGGTTGTCCAGGAGGTCTCGGTCGCTTCGCCGTCGACGGTGACGGCCTCGTCCATGGTCAGATAGCCGAGCGCGCGAGGAATGACCGACAGGTTGACATGGTCGATATCGAAGGGTGCATCGTTGGTGAGCGTCAGAATCTGCACAGCATCGAGGCGTCCGGCGGCCACGTCCAGCGTCGCCTCGATCTCGTAGCTCTGCGTCACTCGGGTCGTGGTCGCGGCCTCGGCCGTGGTGGGGGCCAGCATCGGCGTACCCATGGCGAGGACCAGGGGGAGCACGAGAGCGTGGCGTAGGGCCATCGGTGAATGTTGCGCCAGCCACATCCGGATGTCACCCGCCGTCATACGGGCCAGATGCGGATCTTCCGCCGATCGCTCACAATGAGCAGTACAAGATCATGACCACGCAGTCCCTCCCCCGCGTGGGACGCCGGTGGCAGCTCGCACTGCTGGTGCTGGCGCTCCTCAGCCTCATTGGCTTTGGCGCCGTCCGGGCCAACGTCCTCGGCTTCGGAGATCGCTTCGATCGGCTCACCGCGCGGGTCGAGGCGTTCATCGACCCGCCGCCTGATCGGCCTACCCTGCCGACCGTCGTCGTCACGCCGCGGCCGTCCCCGTCGCCGATCCTCGCGCTCAAGGCGGAGCCGGCGCCCGGCTCGGCCGGCTCGGAGTCCTATGCCGGCCCAGGAGAGCTGCCATCCCGCGCACCCGCCCCGCTCCCCACGCCCGAGCCGGTCCGGGCGCCGGTGAACGTCGAGATCGTGAACGACCACGAGGCGGTCTTCGCGTCGCAGATCACGACCGATGACTGCGCCGTGGCCGCCACGCAGATGGTGCTCACGATCCTGGGCCTCGGCGACACGTCGGACGAGTTCCAGGCCGAGATCAAGGGGCGTATCGGTGAGTGGCAGGCCCTTGACGACAGCCAGAACGGCGGCTGGGGTCCGGCGGCAGTTGGGCTGGCCCTCGCGGCGTACGGCGCGACCGACTACGAGGTCCGCGCCTACGCCACGTACACCGATGCGCTGCGCGACTCCGCCATCGCCATCTCCGAGCTCGACAAGCCGGTCGTCATGTTCCCGTGGTGGGGCGCGCACACCTGGGTCATGACCGGCTACCGCGCCGACGCCGACCCGACCATCTTCCCGGACGCCGCCATCAGCGGCGCGTACATCCTTGATCCGTGGTACCCGCGCGTCTCAAGCATCTGGGGTCCGTCCGACGAGCCGGGTAACTTCGAGGACCTCGCCGAGCTGGAGCGCAACTGGCCGGTCGGGACTCCCATGGGCATCGGACCCGGCTGGTCGCGGCCGGAGGGTGCCTATGAGGAGCGCGACGGTCGGTACGTGGTGCTCATCCCGACCACACCGCGGGACGGATAGCCCAGCCGCGCAGGCGTACGGCCAGCGCGAGCCCAAGCAGCCCCACCTTGGCCACCTGGCCGATGGCGAAGCCGATGGGAATGGCGACGATCCCCAGCTCCGCGAGGAGCAGCTGCGTGGCGAGCACGGTGATCCCCAGGCCGGCCAGCGAGGCGAGCACCTGCAGCAGCGTGTGCCGGGTGGCGTAGATCGCGCGGCTCAGCAGGTGGGTCAGGCTCTCGAACGGGATCGAGATCGCGAACGCGGCCAGGACGAGTGAGGTGAGCGCCACGTCCTCCGCGTCGAAGGCGCCGCCGCCGAGTAGGACGCGGATCGCGAGCTCGCCCACGATCGCAAGCACGATCGCCGACGCGGTCGTGATGACCGCGATGCTCACCAGGTTCGTGCCGACCAGCCGCAGAAAGCCACGACGATCGCCAACCGCATGCGCCGTCGACAGCGCAGGGAAGACGGCCAGCGCGAACGCCACGCCGATGAGGGTGACCGGCACGCTCTGGAAGTTCCGCGCGAAGCTGACGGCCGTGACGCTGCCGGCGACCAGGGTCGAGGCGATCGCGGTGAAGAACAGGAAGGTCATCTGCTCCACCGGATGGCTCACCATCTTCGGCAGCATGAGCCGCACGAACTCCCCCACCGCCGGCATTCGGAAGGACCATCCGGGACCGATGCGGAACCGGCTCGGTCGCAGCCCGATGAAGCGGCTCGCCAGGTGGATCGCCGCCCCGATCACGGCGCCGATGGCGGGGCCATAGATCCCCAGCCCGTCGCTGAACAGGACCGTGCCGACGATGATCCCCGCGTTGTAGAGGAGCGGTGCGATCCCGTACCAGAAGAAGCGCTGCTCGGCGAGGAGCACCTGGCCCAGCGTCAGGGAGGCGGCGAACAGGATGGGCGTGGCCAGCATCAAGCGGAAGAGATCGACGTACAGCTCGCGCTGCGCGCCCTCGAAGCCGGGAGCGATGAAGCCGGTCGTCTGCTCTGCGAAGACGAACATCACCACCGCGGCGACACCCATGACGCCGACGGCGGCGGAGAGGATGGTGCGCGCGAAGCGGTCACCTTCGTGCCCGTCAGCCGCGCTGCGCAGCTGAAGGAAGATCGGGATGAACGGCGCCGCCAGCCCGGCCTCCACCAGCACGTCGAGCAGCAGCTCGGGCAGGACGAAGGCTGCGTTGTAGGCGTCGAGCTCGGCTCCGGCCCCAAAGGTCTGGGCGAAGATCCGATCGCGGACCAGCCCCATGACGTAGCTGCCGAAGATCAGGACCGACAGGAGGGCCGCTCCCTGCGGGAGGTATCGGCCCATCAAGCCGCGGGCGATGATGACCGGGCGGGTCACCCAGCGACGTTCATGCACCGGCAGAGAGTACCGGCCGGTAAGCGGCGCGTAAGCGCCTGGTAAGGCATGCGCTGCGAGACTGGTGCTGGACAACACTTCCGCCGAAGGCCTCCCATCAGGAACAAGGAGGCCGCTCATGCTCAATGCCGTGCCGATGCCGCTGGTCCGCCTGGCCGGCGTGCTGGCCACGCTCTCGCTCGTCCTGTCGCTGGCGACACCGACGGCCTCGGCGGCGCCGAAGCTGCTGCCGAGCGAACACGTCCTGTCGGCTGACGAGAAGAACCTTGCCCTGACGCGCATGACCCCGGACGAGCGCGCCATGCGTACCCCGGCGTTCAAGGACCGCGCCACCCACGTCGTTACGTACGTCCAGCGCTACTTCTCCGTCAAGGAGCTGCGCGACGGGACGACCGAGATCGAGCACGTGGGCATGGTCGACGCGAGTGCCGGGCAGCTCGACCTGCCGTCGATGGAGGTTGCCGGCTCGGCCTCCCGATGGGACCTCTACCTGTCGCTCGCCGTGTATCGCAATACGAGCGTCCTGGCCTACGAGTGGCGGCCGCAGGCCTATTTCGAGTGGAACGGGACGGAGGGCATGGACCACACCGGCAACCATCAGGAGGACATCCTGGCCATCTCGTGGCCGTCTGGGCTGTACCTGCACAGCGACGTCGCCTCAGGCAGGTACACCGATGCTGACCGGTCCCGGCTCGACTTCTATCGCAGCGAGGTGGCAGAGACCGGCGTGGGTTGGCATTTCCATGAGTATCGGCACTGCGGCTTCTTCTGCCCGCGCAGCCCGGCCGACTACGGCAGCCTGTTCGCGCGGATCCGCGAGGACAGATACCAGAACCGGACCGCGAACGTGATGGTGCGCTACGTTCACACCAAGGGCGGTTCGAGCGTGAACTACTCCGTCAACCTGGGGGTCGTCTCGATCGGCGTGAATCCCAACGATGCGAACCAATGGTCCGTGGCCGCCTACGCCAGCTTCCGATTCTGATCGCGCTGGCCGTCACCGGCGCAGCCTGCGGAACCGGAGGCCTGGCGCGGGACGGGGCGGCGCCTGGGCCGCCGCCCGACGTGCCCCTTCGCGCGTTCGTCGATATCGGGGATGGTGCGGTGGCAGCCAGGCTTCAGCACGGGACTGTCAGCCTCGTGATGCGCACGACTGACGGGACCGGTGTCATCAATGCGCATCGGGTCGGAGGGGGGCGGCGCGACAGCGCTCACCTGCTGAGCTTCGATGGCCCGAGCGGCAGCGACTGGAACTCGTTCCTGTACGGCACGGCGCGCCCGGGCGTCGACCGCGTCGAGGTGCTGGGGATGGCCGGGCGGGGCGGGCAGGTCATCGACGGAGCGTGGGTGATCGCGTTCCGCGAGCGCGACCTCGCTCCGGATGACCTGTCGTGGCGGTTCCTCGGCCCTGGCGGCGAGGTGCTGCTGGAGGGACGGGGCATCCTCGCGCCACAGGCCTGACGCGAACGAATATCCTGGTGCCGAGGGCCGAGTGGCATACGGTCGCACCCGCATGCGCATGCGTCGTGCTATAGTGGCCTCACAATCGCCCGAAACGGGCACCAAATCACGCGGCACCACGATCACTCCTCTCAATGGCTTCTCGGCGAGACAGGTTCGCTGAGGCCGCACGAGAAGGAGTGTTTCTTTGTTCACCTATACCGATAAGGCCCTGACCTGCGTCGACTGCTCCCAGGAGTTCTCGTTCACCGCGAGTGACCAGCAGTTCTACGCGGACCGCCAGTTCAGCGAGCCACGCCGCTGCCCGGCCTGCCGAGCCATCCGCAAGGCAGCCCGCGGCGACAGCGCCGGTGGCTACGCCGGAAACGGCGGCGGATACGGCGGTGGTGGCGGCGGCTACGGCCAGCGCGAGATGTTCACCGCCACCTGCGACGGCTGCGGCGGCGAGGCCAGGGTGCCGTTCCGACCGACCGGCGCCAAGCCCGTGTACTGCAGCGACTGCTTCTCGACCCGCCGCTGAGCGCGAGGCGAGATCTCACAGGACCGATGGGGCCGGCGGGCAACCGCCGGCCTCAGTCGTCACCGGCGCGATAGACCAGACCCTTGCCGTCCTCCAGCCTGAGCGTCAACGCGTCCTCGTCTACCCGCGCCGTGAATCCGCCGCCGGCCACTTCCAGCACGTGGCTGTCCTGCTGCTGCAGGTCGGGGTTGCATTCGACCTCGTCGACGCCGAATCTCGTGGTCTGGATCTCGTTGCCATTCGCCATCCACGTACCCTCAAAGGTGCGGCATCCGGTTGAGCCGATTAGCGAGCCATCGGAACGGAGCTCCAGCGTCGCGGGTTCTCCCACCGGCGAGGCGGCCACGTCACCGGCGATGATCGACTCGAGCATCCACGTCGTGTCGACCAGGTCGGCGGTCGGCACGGGTTCGAGGGCCGTGAAGCGCAGCCCCACCTCGGGACCGATGAGGACGAGCTCCTCCCCATCGCGCCCGATGCGATTGACCGCCGCGAGACCGGTCATATACGCCTGCTCGGAGGCCTGCACATCAGGCGCGCATCCGATCAAGGTCTGCGCCAGCTCGTCGAGCCGGATCCCGCCTCCCGCGGGCACGACCGTGGCACCGTACGAGTTGCACGCCGCCGAGCCGCCGATGCGCGAGCCATCGATGGTGAGCGTGATCCGATGGCCCGCGAGGATCGGGACGGGGGCACCGCCCACGGAGCCGGATTCCAGGACCCACGCTCCCTCGACCTGTTCGTCGTCAGGATCGGAGGCGTCCGGTGCACCGGGCGTCTCCTCCGGTCCTTCGGTTGACGTCGGGTCATCCTCGACGACGAAGCGCAGCTCGACCTCGGGACCGGTGAGCACGAGGTGCTCTCCATCGCGCCCGATGCGGTTGACCGCGGCAAGGCCGGCCATGTACGTCTGCTCGGAGGCCTGCACGTCGGGTTCGCATCCCATGTCGGTCTGAACCAGTTCATCGAAGCGGATGCCGTCGGCCGCAGGCTCCACGGTGCCGCCGTACGAATTGCATGCCGCCGTGCCGCTGATGCGTGAGCCCTCGATGGTGAGCGTGATCCGGTGGCCCTCGACGACGGGGACGGGCGCGCCGCCCACGGAGCCGGACTCCAGCACCCACGCTCCCTCGACCTGTTCATCGCCAGGATCCGAGGCGTTGGGAGCACTTGGGCCACACGCGACGATGAGCGCGACAAGGGTCAGCGAGGCGAGGTGGCTTGGTCGCATACGCCCTCGACGCGTGACTGGCCGGATCGGTTGCGTCACGCCAGGCGACGCTCGACGAACGAACCGCCGCTCGGCTCGATCGCACGACCGCGCAGCAGGACCCTGCGGACCGCGCCTCTGACCTCGAGGCCTTCGTATGGGGTGAAATCGCTGGTGTGATGCAGTTCCGCCTGCCTGATCGTCCAATGGGCATCCGGATCGAACAGCACGAGGTCCGCGTCGTGCCCAACCTCGACCGCGCCCTTCGACGGCAGCCCGAACAGGCGCGATGGCGTCGTGGCCAGCACCTCGACCATGCGCTCCACCGACAGTCGGCCCCGCGCCACGCCTTCGGAGTACACCACGCTGAGCAGCGTCTCGATCCCCGGCCCGCCGTTGCTGATCTGGGGGAAGGGAGGCGCGGGGATCGACTTCTCGCGGTCGCATCGGTCCGGCACGTGGTCGGAGCCGACCGTGTCAAGGATTCCGTCGCGCAGTCCCTGCCACAGGGCGTCGACATCGGTCCGTGAGCGGAGCGGGGGCGAGATCACGCGCTTGATGACCTCTGCCTCGTCGGGGTCGTCGTAGAGGGCATCGGTGAAGGTCAGGTAGTGCGGGCAGGTCTCGGCGTACACCGGCTCGCCGCGGGCCTTGGCCTCCGCGACCGCCTCGAGCGCCTCGGCGCAAGACAGGTGAACGACGTACAGCGGCGCGTCCGCGCGGCGGGCCATCTCGATCGCCTTGCGCGTGGCGGCAGCCTCGGCGTGCGCCGGCCGCGTCAGGGCGTGGTGCCGGCAGGCGGTATGACCTGCGGCGAGCGCCTCGGCGACGAGCGGCTCGATGATCGTCGCCTCCTCGCAGTGGACCTGGAGCATGCCGCCGTGCCGTGCGGCGACGGTCATGGCACGCTCGAGCTCCGCGTCCGGCAGCCGGAAGTCGTAGACCATGAACGCCTTGAAGGTCGGCACGCCCAATGCGATCAGCGCCGGCAGCTCGCCGATCGGGTCGTCCTGCTGCCCGGTGACGACTGCCGCGAGCCCGAAGTCGATCGCCGACTCACCCTGCGTCCGTGCACGGAACTCCTCCAGTCCGGCGAGCAATGAGCGAGTCCCCGCCTCGCCGATCCCGGTGCCGGGATTGTTGAAGGTCAGGACCGTGGTGGTGCCGCCCGCGGCGGCGGCCAGCGTGTCCTGGCGGAAGCGCTGCGGCTCCTCGGGCGTTGGCAGGCGCAGGTGCGTGTGCACGTCGATGACGCCGGGAAGGACCAGCAGGCCGGTCGCCTCGATCATCTCGGCGCCGTCGCTCCCCACGTCGGGACCGATGGCGCCGATGCGCCCATCCGTGATGGCCACCTCGACCTGCCGAGCACCTTCGCCGATGACGACGGTGCCGCCGGCAACGACGAGATCGGGCATCGGTCAGTCCGGCTCCGTGATCTCGATCTCCTGGGCACCCTCCCACAGCACGCGCCTTCCCATCTCGGGAAGCTGGTCCTGGCCGCTCGTGAGCGTGGCGAAGTGATTGCCGGCCAGCTGGCCGAGCTTCGAGGAGAACATGCACGCGCCGTACGGGAAGAGGATCTCGCACTCGCTGATGTCGCCGGTGTAGATCAGGAGCTGGCCCGGCGCCGGATGCGAGGTGTGGTTCTCGAAGCCGACGGCAGGCCGCTCGTCGCCGAACGGGATCCAGGTCGACTCGCCCGACCATCGGCAGTGGATGAGCTTCGAGCGGATCGGCAGCCAGCCGCGCAGGGCCTGGCGAGTGCGCGGGGCGGCGTCCTCCCATCGGGCGGTGAAGTGCAGATCGTCCCCCACCCGGATCTTCAGGTCAGCCATGCCGGCAGCATAGCCGGGCGCCGCGAGAGCGGGGCGGCGCCGCCCCGCCGGTCGCCGCGGCGGCCCGCAGGCTTCCGCATTGCATGACGTGGAGGTATCGGTGAAGAAGAGGCCGGAATCGCCCTCTCCTTCGTCGCGCTTTGCACCCCATGCACGAAACGGGGAACTTGGGCGGCAAGTCGAGCTCTTCTTCCCCGATACCTCCACGTGGTGCAAAGGCGCCCAACGTTTCGCCGCCATCGGGCTCGGCCTCCGTGTCGCAGCGCGCGGTCCGCGCGGCGCGCATCGGTCATCATGCAGGCCTAGCCGGAGGATGAGACCCCATGGCCAGCGGCCGTCCCACGATCAGCACCCATGTCCTCGACCTCGCGACTGGCGATCCCGCGTCCGGCGTCGGCGTCGCGCTCTTCCGCCTGGCCGATGACGGAACGCCCGAGCTGATCAGCGAGCTCGAGACCGATACCGACGGCCGCATCCGAGATCTCCTCGACGGCGTCGACCTGGCCGATGGCGACTACCAGCTCGCCTTCGACGTCGGCGGCTATGCCGACGATCCCGATGCCTTCTTTCAGAGCATCGCCGTCTCGCTGCGCGTGGCAGATGCCAGCCGCAGCTACCATGTGCCCCTGCTGGTCTCTCCCTTCGGCATGAGCACCTACCGGGGCAGCTGAGCCGATGACGCTGCCGGCCCTCGACGACCTCAACGCCCTGCCGGCCGACGAGTTCGCCACCGCGATCGCGCCGTTGTTCGAGGGTGCTCCCGCTTTCGCGCGGCGCCTCGCCGAGGCTCGCCCCTTCGAGACCGATGCCGACCTGCTGGCCGGTGCCCGTGTCGTCGCGCGCGCCATGCCGGAGGAGGAGCAGGTCGCGCTGATCGACACGCACCCGCGCATCGGCGCCGACCCTGACACCGTGTCCGAGCTCTCGCGTCCCGAGCAGGGATACGACGACGCCGACGCTGACGACGCCGACGCCGACGACGCTGCCGGCGTGGACGACCCCGACGCCTGGGTCGCCGACGAGCTCGCCGCGCTCAACGAGGCCTACGAATCGCGATTCGGGTTCCGCTTCGTCGTGTTCGTCGCCGGGCGGCCGCGACGCGAGATCATTCCGATCCTGGAGCGGGCGATCCACGCTGACCGCGACGAGGAGCTGCGACGCGCCCTCGACGACATCGTGCATATCGCCGGGGATCGGCTCGCCAGGCTGCGCGCGGAGCCCATCGATCCATGAAGCACGAGATCCAGTACGGCAAAGCGGACGTCAAGGTCTATCGCACGTCCGCCGAGCCGCTGGCCGGCATCACGCCCATCCCCGAATCACCGTTCACCGGTCGCGACAACACGCTGGTGGCGGCGGAGATCGAGGTGATCGTGCGGGGCGAGGTCTTCCTCGAGGCATACACCAAGGGCGACAACCGGCTGGTCGTCGCCACCGACACGATGAAGAACTTCATTCACGCCGTCTCGGTCAAGGCGCGTGCCCGGACGCTGGAGGAGTGGCTGCTCGAGGTCGGATCCGCCTTCCTCGAGACCTATCCGCACATGGAGCGCCTGACCATGCAGGGGCGCGACCTCGCCTTCCCCGCCGTGGTCGTCCCGGCGGCAGATGGCGACGGCTTCGAGGCCTCCGACCGGCTCTTGAGCCGGGACCGATGCGACCACGGCATCGCGCGCCTCGACCTGGAACGGGCCGTGGACGGCGCGGGGGTTCGCATCACCAATCACGAATCCGGGCGTGCCGGGCTGCAGCTGATCAAGATCACCGGCTCCGCCTTCGCCGACTTCGCGCGCGACGAGCACACGACCCTGCCCGAGCGGCGCGATCGCCCGCTCTACATCTGGTGCAGCATTGGCTGGCGCTACGCCGATGCGGACGACGCCGTGCTTCGCACCCCGACTCGTTACGTTGCCTCCGAGCAGGTGGCGGATTTGGCCAACGCCGTCTTCCACGAGTTCGTCAGCCTCTCGATCCAGCACCTCGTCAACGAGATCGGCGTCCGCATGCTGGCGCGCTGGCCGCAGCTCGCGGAGGTCAGCTTCGACGCCCAGAACCGGCTCTGGGATCTCGGTGCGGAGTCGCCCGAGGACCCGCGAGTCAGGACCTACGCAGATCCGCGGCCGCCGTACGGCCACATCGGCCTGGTCCTGCGGCGTGAGTGATCCTCCCGACCGAGCGCCGTGGGCCGTGGCCGGTCATGGATCGGAGCGAGCGCCAAGGCGGGCGCCGATCATGGCGGGATGGTCGATCGCCGGGCATCGGTTCATGACGACGAGCAGTCCCGCATCGGCGGCTAGCCGCGCCGCCTCCTCGTTCCAGACGCCGAGCTGCATCCATACCGCCCGAGCGCCGACCTCGATCGCCTCCTCGACGTGCGGCAGCACGCGATCGGATCGGCGAAACAGGTCGATGACCTCGATCGGGGCACGCGGGTCGGCCGGCACCGACGCGAGGTCGCGATACGCAAGCTTGCCGTGAATGAGCGTCTCGTTCGGGTTCACGGGGACGACCTCGTAGCCCTGCCTGAGCAGGTAGCGCGAGACGCCGTGCGAGGCGCGCGTCGGGTTCGACGAGCAGCCCACCACGGCCCAGACGCGGAAGCTGCGCAGGATGCGCTCCGCGACCCTCGGATCGCTCCATGCTGAGATGTCGGATTCGGGCTCGCTCATCACGCGGAGCATGACCGATCAAGCCGTGCCACGGCTCAACCGGGCCTGGTCACCGAGTCCGGGCGAGCTCCTGGAGCGCGGCCTTGATGCGCGCGTCGAGGCCGTCCTCGGAGCCGGCGACCGCGCCCGCAGCCCGGCGCGCCTCCGTGACGGAGTAGCCGAGCGACTCCAGCGCGGCTACGACGTCGGAGTCGGTGGCGGCCGCTCCCCCCGCCGCAATACCGGCCGCGTGGACCTTCTCCTTGAGCTCCAGGATGATGCGTTGCGCCGTCTTGCGGCCGACGCCGGAGACGGCGGTGAAGACGTCTGCGTCATCGGTCACGATGGCGAGCTGAAGCTTCGTCACCGGGTGGGCGGCCGTGATGGCGAGCGCCAGCCGCGGCCCCACCTGTGAGACCGTCATCAGCAGCTCGAAGAACGCGAGCTCCTCGGTCGTCCCGAACCCGAACAGCGCCTGCTGGTCCTCGCGGACGAGGTGGTGAGTGTAGACCGATGCCTCCGTGCCCGGCCGCAGCTTCGCCAGCAGCGCCGGCCCGGCAACGACGCGGTAGCCGATGCCCGCGACCTCCACCAGGGCGAAGTCCAGTCCGACGTGCGTGACCCGCCCTCGGATCGAGCCGATCATCCGGCCGCGACTCGCGGGACCGATGCAGCCCGGTAGGCGCAGCCGATGGCGACGGCGATCGCATCGGTCGCGTCGTCCGGCACGCCGGCCAGGCTGATGCCGACAAGACGCTCCACCATGGCGGCCACCTGTCTCTTGTCGGCGGCCCCGTTTCCGCAGACAGCCTGCTTGACCTCGTTCGGCGTCGGCTCGTCGATGGGCACCTTGGCTTCGGCGGCGGCCAGCAGCGCCACGCCACGTGCCTGGCCCACGGTCATGGCTGTCTGCACGTTGCGCTGGAAGAAGAGGCGCTCGATGCCAATGCGTTCCGGCCGGTTCCGCGTGATCAGCTGGCGCAATGCGTCGTGCATCTGCTGCAGTCGAGCCGCATCGGACTCCCCCGCCGATGTTCGGATGCAGCCGGCGTCCACGAGTCGCAGCTCGTCGCCTTCCAGCGCCACGACGCCAAAGCCGCAGATCGCAGTTCCGGGATCGATGCCCAGGGTGATCACCTCGCCATGGTAGCCCGGTCGATCGTCCCATGACGCTCGTTCGAAGAATCTCGTCTAGAGGCTTGACAGCGTTCGAGAGTCGCCGTACACTGCCGATGTTCGATACTTATCGAACGCGAACGCAACAGGTCGAACGAAGGGACGGAAATAGACCAGTGATGCTTCTGCCGAACCCTGGCGACCTGGACCGAATGATCCGGGATCACCAGGAGCACATCCGCAGCACGCCGAAAACTGCTCGCGTGGCCGCACGCCCCACGCTGCGCGTCCGCGTCGGGCATGCGCTGATCGCTGCGGGATCCGCACTGAGCGGCGAGCGGGTGGAGCAGCCCGCTCGCCCTCGCGCACTTTCGCATTCCGGCTGATACTGGAGGCTGAACCGATGGCGCCCACTCGTCGACCCGGCGAGCCACCGCTCCTCACGATCGAGGTCGCTCCGGCCTACGAGTTCCTGATGTCGGTGGTCACGGCCTTCGACACCGCCGATGCGGACACGTACGAGATCGGGCCGGATTGGATCGAGGAGGTTCGCCGCCGCGCCGGCGAAGACCTGCTGCGGCGTGCCGCCGCCGTTGCGCAGGAGGACTCCGACACGTGGATCCACCTGATCGGGCTCGTGTACGACTCCCCCGCCCCCCGGGACGTCTCGTCCTTTCTCGAGCACCTGCGCCGGACCGATGCGGATGAGATCCGCCTGCACCTCGTGCAGTTCTATGCGCGCGACACGCGCCGGATGACGTCGCCGACCGTGATCCGGTCAGCGGTGAGCGGCGATCCGGAGGCCCAGCGCCAGTTCCTGCGCACCTCGCATCCGGACTATGAGCCGTGGACGGCGTACCTGCGCGGGATCCTCGAGGCTGACGGCGAGGAGCTGAAGCGCGAGCTGATTGCTGTGCTCGAGGAGTGGGCCGAGCGCGTCTGGAACTCGGAGTCGCTGACCATCCTCCCCATCCTGGAGCGCGATGCGGAAGCGAAGCGCGAGCTGTTGCGCGCGCTGCCGCTGGACCGATTCTTCGAGACGGCGACCAACGGCGTGGAGTACGTGCCGCGCCCGGGGATCGATCGTGTCGTGATGATTCCGAGCATGGTCAACCGGCCGCTGGTGGTGTTCGGCGAGTTCGGCGAGGTCATGATCGTCGTCTACCCGGTCGCGGACGAGAGCGTCTCCGCCGACTCCGACGCGCCGCCGCTGCGCCTCGTGCGCCTGTCGAAGGCGCTCGGCGACGAGAAGAGGCTGCGCATCCTGCGCACGCTCGCCGAGGGCGAGAAGTCGCTCATGGATCTGGCCGATGCGTTCGGCGTGGCCAAGACCACGATGCACCACCACATGATCGTCCTGCGCTCGGCGGGGCTCGTCTCGGTCGCCGTGGGCTCGAAATGCTACCGACTGCGCCGCGAGATGGTGCCGGACGTCGGCGAACTGCTCAGCGGGTACCTCGGCGCCGTGACCGGTCCGTCCGCGGCGTCGAGGCCGCCCGCCCCTTCCCGCCGGAAGCATCGGACCGGCACCGAAGGCTAGACTCCTAGGCGACCTGGGCTTCCAGCTGCTCGATGAGCTCGGCCGGAATGTCGAAGTTGGCGTACACGTTCTGGACGTCGTCGAGATCCTCGAGCCGATCCATGAACTGCAGCACCTGCCTGGCCGTCTTCTCGTCGGCGATATCGACGCGCGTCGTCGGCTCCATGGAGAGCTCGGCGCTATCGGCCTCAAATCCGGCGTCGGCAAGCCTGCGTCGGACCGATTCGAGATCGGTCGGCTCGGTCGTGACAACGATCGCGCCGGCGTCGGGCGGCGAGACGTCGGCCGCGCCGGCGTCGATCGCGGCCAGGGTGACCTCGTCCGGGTCAAGGCCGTTGAGCGGCAGGGTTATGATGCCCTTGGGCTCGAATTGCCACGCGACCGGAGCCAGCGAGCCGCCGGCCTTGCCGAAGACGCTCCTCACCTCCGATGCTGTCCGGTTCCGGTTGTCGGTCATCGCCGCCACGATCACGGCGACGTTGGCCGGGCCGAAGCCCTCGTAGGTGACCTCCTCGTACTGCTCGCCATCGGCACCCGCGCCGGTGGCTCGTTCGATGGCGCGCTTGATGTTGTCGGCCGGCATCGAGTTCGCCTTCGCCTTGTCGACCGCCATGCGCAGCCGGTAGTTGGCGTCGACGTCTCCCCCGCCCTGCCGGGCGGCGGTGATGATCTCGCGCGTCAGCTTCGTGAAGAGCGCACCGCGCTTGGCGTCGTTGGCGCCTTTCTGCCGCTTGATCTGGGACCACTTGCTGTGGCCGGACATCGGTTCTCCTTGAGCTCTGCCGCCGATTCTAGCAAGCGTGGCTGAAGCGGCGGTTGTGGCACTTCCGGCACTTCCGGTGGCAGATGCGCCGCAGGCCGCCCGCTGCTTGCCTGCTCGCCCGCCCGCCCGCTCATTACTCCTGGTACTGCATGGCGTGCATTCGGCCGCTGGCGGACGCCGTTGATTACGTCAGGTCATGCCGCGTCGCTCAAACGGTGCTTTTGCCCGTGGAGCATTACCGCGCGTAATGCCCGCCGTGGCGGCCTCAAGCGGTCATAGGCCCCGTAAGCGCTCGCCGAGCGGCGCCAGCACGAGGCGGTCGATGCTCCATCGGCCCGCACCGAGAACCACCAGGATGGAGCACAGGCCGAAGAGGCCGACGTGAGCGATGACCGGATCGTCGGGCAGGCCGAAGAGCGCCATTGTCAGGACGCCGAAGCCGACTGCCGCGCTGAGCCGCGTCAGGATGCCGAGCAGCAGCGCGATGCCCAGCGCGGTCTCGATGACGGCAGCGCCGACGACCCACACCTCGGGCGCTACCGGCACGACGGCTGTCAGGTTGTACCTGTCGACCGCGGCGAGCGCCTGCTCGTAGATCAGCAGCTTGTCGACGATGCCCGATGCCATCAGCGCGCCGCCTAGGCCGAGCCTGACGAGCAGCGGCACCAGGTCGTCATAGCGCTCCGTCTGCGGACCTCCGGTGGCAGCACGGGCGCCCGGGCCGCTCGGAAACGCGGCGCGCAGCAGGTCGTCGAGGCTGGGCGCGCCGGGTCCCAGGATCGCGGCGACGACGAGCGCCCCCGCGACGTCGAGGATCATGACCAGCTCCGGCTGCAGCGCGAGCGATACCGCATAGATCGCCAGCCCCGCGGCGGCAGCCAGGCGGACGGCGAAGCCGAGCAACAGCAGGAACCCACAGGCGGTCAGGACCAGCGATACCCAGTCGGCGGCGGTGAGCGTCGGCAGGAAGAGAGCCCGGCTCAGCCCGGCACCGATGAGGACGAGGCCCACCGAGAGGCGGACCATCCACGGCACGTACGGACGGTAGTCGGCCGCACGCTCCACGAAGCGGAGGCGCGCATCCTCGAGCGGTCGCCATCGGGCCCATGCGACCAGGAGCGCTACCACGACCGCGATGCCCGCCGCGAGAATCAACAACGTCTCCGGCCGCGCGAGCGTGTCGAGGAGAAAGCCGATGGGATCCGGCGATGCCTCGGGGTCGGTGACATAGTCGACGTGCAGCTGAACGAGCGACGCCATCGGCCTCACCGTAGCACGCTTCTATAATGGCCCTCCCTAACGGCCATCTGACCGCCCGAGGCGGATTCGCCGGCCTCGGCGTCACCTGCGATCGC
>JBOGTC010000061.1:0-3572 GCA_050692055.1 Candidatus Limnocylindria bacterium
GCTTGACGGAGCGCTGGCCGGGGCACCGGGCACGCTGCAGGCACTGGCGCCCGCGGTGCGGACGCGTCTCGCCGCCATCGAACGCGCGGATGGCACCCGGGTCAGCCGCATCCACGGCGACTACCACCTCGGCCAGCTGCTGGCGGAGCGGGCGGGCGGGTTCGTGGTGATCGACTTCGAGGGCGAGCCGGCGCGGACGCTCGACGAGCGCCGCCAGGTCGCCTCGCCGCTGCGCGACGTGGCGGGCATGCTGCGCAGTTTCGACTACGCGGCGCGCACGGCCGAGCGCGGCCGCCGTGCGGCAGGCTTCGATCCCGAGGCCTGGCTGTCGCAGGCGCGCAGCGCCTTCCTGGGCGCCTACGGCGCCATCGGTCCCAATGAGGACTCCCTGCTCGCGGCCTTCGAGCTCGAGAAGGCCTGCTACGAGGTGCGGTATGAGGCCAACAACCGTCCGGACTGGCTCTGGCTGCCTGTCGCCGCCGTCCAACGGCTCGGCAGCCCGCCCTGAGCATCTCGAGGGCGCATCATGATGCGCATGTGTTAGGCTTCATGACATGTCCCAGCGAACGACACTGACGCTCGAAGATGACGTCGCCGCCCGGCTGCGCGATGCGGCACGTCGCACCGGACGGCCACTCAAGGCGGTCGTGAACGACGCGATCCGCGCCGGGCTCGACGCCCGGGGCTCCTCGCGCGGCCGATCACCCTTCCGCGTGCGTGCCCGCGCGCTGGGGCTGCGGCCGGGCATCGACCTCGACGACATCAGCGGCCTGCTCGATCGACTCGATGGCCCGGACCGCCGGTGATCCTGGTCGACGCCAACCTGCTGCTGTACGCCTACGACTCGTCGAGCCCGCAGCACGCGCCGGCCAGGAAATGGCTGGAGACGACCCTGTCCGGCGATGAGGACGTGCGCATCCCCCTGGCCTCTGCGCTGGCGTTCCTGCGCATCGGCACCCATCCCTCCGTGTTTCGACGGCCGCTCGCGGCTTCCGAGGCGGTCAGGATCGTCTCGGAGTGGCTCGAGCGACCCGGCGTCGAGCTTGCCCAGCCGACGGTCCGGCACTGGGCGACGCTTGGCCCGCTTGCCCGCGACGGGCAGGCGCGAGGGCCGCTCATGACCGACGCCCACCTGGCCACACTGACGGTCGAGCATGGTGGGGTTCTCTTCACGACCGACCGCGACTTCGCGCGATTCGAGGGGCTCAAGTTCCGCAACCCGCTGACATCGGGCGACGCTGCGTGAGCCTGCGAGTCTGGCGGGGAAACCCCTATCCGCTTGGGGCCACCTGGGATGGCGCCGGTGTCAATTTCGCCATCTTCAGCGAGAACGCGACGGCCGTCGACCTGTGCATCTTCGACGCTGACGGCGGCAACGAGCAGCGCGTGCGGATGGTGGAGCAGACCGACCTCGTCTGGCACTGCTACCTGCCCGACGTGCGCCCCGGCCAGCGCTATGGCTACCGGGTCGACGGGCCGTACGCGCCCGGCGAGGGCCATCGGTTCAACGCGGCCAAGCTCCTCATCGATCCCTACGCCAAGCGGATCGACGGCTCGGTGGACTGGGACGACTCGCTGTTCGGCTACGTCATCGGCTCCGAGGACGAGGATCTCGAGCCCGACGAGCGCGACTCCGCGCCGTTCGTGCCGAAGAGCGTCGTGGTCAACCAGGCATTCGTGTGGGGCGGCGATGAGCAGCTGCGCCGGCCGTTCGATCGCACGCTGATCTACGAGGTCCACGTCAAGGGCTTCACCCAGCGCCATCCCGACGTGCCCGAGGAGCTGCGCGGGACGTACGCCGGCATGACCTCGGCGCCGGCGCTCGACTACCTGGCCGAGCTCGGGATCACCGCCGTCGAGCTGCTGCCGGTGCACCAGCACGTCAACGATCGGCACCTCATCGAGCGCGGCCTGACGAACTACTGGGGCTACAACACCATCGGCTTCTTCGCGCCGGACGTGCGCTACAGCGCCACGGGCGAGCCGGTCAGCGAGTTCAAGACCATGGTCAAGCGGCTGCACGACGCCGGAATCGAGATCATCCTCGACGTCGTCTACAACCACACCGGCGAAGGCAATCATCTCGGCCCCACGCTGAGCTTCCGCGGCGTCGACAACGCGGCCTACTACCGCACGAGCCCTGACGATCCACGGTTCTACGTCGACTACACCGGGACCGGCAACACGCTCGACGCCACCCACCCGCGCGTCCTGCAGCTGATCATGGACTCGCTGCGCTACTGGGTGACCGAGATGCACGTCGACGGCTTCCGCTTCGACCTGGCATCCGCGCTGGCGCGTGAGCTGCACGACGTGGACAAGCTCGGCAGCTTCTTCGACATCATTCACCAGGACCCGGTGATCAGCCAGGTGAAGCTCATCGCCGAGCCGTGGGACCTGGGGGCGGGCGGCTACCAGGTCGGCAACTTTCCGGTGGGCTGGGCGGAGTGGAACGGGAAGTACCGGGACACCGTGCGCCGATTCTGGAAGGGGATCGGCGCCCAGGCCGGCGAGCTCGCCTACCGTCTCTCCGGCTCATCCGACCTCTACGCCCAGGGCGGCAGGCTGCCGCACGCCAGCATCAACTTCGTGACGGCGCACGACGGCTTCACCCTCAACGATCTCGTCAGCTACGAAAGCAAGCACAACGAGGCCAACGGCGAGGGCAACCGCGACGGCGAGAACAACAACGAGAGCATGAACTTCGGGGTCGAAGGCCCCACCGATGACGAGGCGGTGATCGAGGCTCGCGAGAAGCAGAAGCGCAATTTCCTCGCCACGCTGCTGCTCAGCCAGGGTGTACCGATGCTGCTCGGGGGCGACGAGATCGGGCGCACGCAGCAGGGCAACAACAACGGCTACGCGCAGGACAGCGAGATCAGCTGGTTCGACTGGGACCTCGACCGCCACGATCGCCGGCTGCTGAGCTTCACGAGAGGGCTGATCGGGCTCTGGGACTCCCACCCGGTGCTGCGACGACGCCGCTTCTTCCAGGGCCGCCAGATCCGCGGCTCGCGGGTGAAGGACCTGACCTGGTTTGCGCCCGATGGGACCGAGATGACCGATGCGCAATGGGCCGCGCCGGGCGTCAGGACCCTGGCCGTGCAGTTCGCCGGCGACGCCATCGACGATCGTGGGCCGCGCGGCGAGCGGATCAGCGACGACACGCTGCTCGTCATCTTCAACGCGGACGAGCGCCCCATCGCGTTCACCCTGCCGAACCACGAGGCAGCCAGACGCTGGGAGATCATGTTCGACACCATCCACCCGACCTTCGTCGCCGCCCACGGCGAGTACGACGGGGGAGCCGTCTATCGGATCGCCGACCGCTCGGTCGTCTGCCTGAGGCGCCTCCCGCGCGTCCGTCGGGTGAGCGGCGACTGAGGCCGATGCCGTTGATTGACGGCACGGGCCTGCAGCGGACGCAGCGCTCGCAAGGGCGACGCCCCGATGACCGCTGACCGCACGCCGCGCGCCACCTATCGCGTCCAGCTCCACGCCGGCTTCACGCTCGACGACGCGGCCGCCATCGTCCCGTATCTCGCCGACCTCGGCGTGAGCCATCTCTACAC
>JBOGTC010000062.1:0-30564 GCA_050692055.1 Candidatus Limnocylindria bacterium
CTCACGATGCGGACGTTCCACACCGGCGGCGTCGCCGGCGAGGACATCACCCAGGGCCTCCCGCGCGTCGAGGAGCTGTTCGAGGCGCGCATCCCCAAGGGCCAGGCGGTCATGACCGAGATCGACGGCGTCGTCGAGGTGCCGCCGGCCTCCGGCGACCAGCCGATCACGGTGCGCGTCACGCACCGCGAGTCCTACGACACCCAGATCAAGCTCACCCGCCAGCACGAGATCCTGGTCGCGGACGGCGACGAGGTGACCGAGGGCCAGCTGCTGGCGCGCATCGGCGAGGGTGACGACCTGGTCGAGCTGAAGGCGCCGGCGTCGGGACGGGTCACCAGGAAGGGGACCACCCTCACCCTGCACACCGAGGAGGTCGACGTCCGGGAGTACCCGGTGCCGCACTCGGCGCGCCTGCGCGTCGCGGACGGCGACGAGGTCTCGGCCGGGGACTCGTTGACCGAGGGCTCGATGAACCCGAAGGACCTGCTGCAGATCAAGGGCGTGGACACGGTCCAGCGCTTCCTGGTGGCGGAGGTCCAGAAGGTGTACCGCTCCCAGGGTGTGACGATCAGCGACAAGCACATCGAGATCATCGTGCGCCAGATGCTGCGCAAGGTGACCGTCGACAGTCCGGGCGACACCGAGCTGCTGCCCTCGGAGCTGATCGACCGCTTCGAGTTCGAGGAGACGAACAACCGGGTGCTCGCCGAGGGCGGCGAGCCCGCCACGGCGCAGACGGTCCTGCTGGGCGTAACCAAGGCGTCGCTCAACACGAGCAGCTTCCTGGCGGCGGCCAGCTTCCAGGAGACGACGCGGGTGCTGACCGAGGCGGCCATCAACGGCGCCAAGGACCACCTCATCGGCCTCAAGGAGAACGTGATCATCGGCAAGCTGATCCCTGCCGGGACCGGTGCCGAGGCGCGACGCCTGCAGGCGGAGCGGGCTGCCCAGCTCTCGCCGGAGGCGGCGGAGCAGCAGCGCGAGGAGGCCGCGGCACGCGCGTTCCTGACCGGCGACGCCGACACGGATGGCTCCGGCTCGGTCGAGCCGGACGAGGCGGAGGCGGCCGCGGAGGAGGCAGGCGAGACGGTCGCCGAGCTCATGGGCGCCGACGACAATCCCGACATCGAGGCCACCGTCGAAGAGCAGACGTTCGACGCGCTGTCCGAGGAAGAGCGCGAGAAGCAGAAGCAGGAGGCGTAGCCTCCGCACTCTCACCACCCCGATGCTGAGGGGCGAGCCGGTTGGCTCGCCCCTCAGTCGTGCTCGGGCACTGGCGTGCCGGAGCGGCTCGTGCTCGGGCTCGCGCTCCCTCACACGCTCGCGTGTTCCTGTCACATGCCAATCAGGAGCGGCTTGGGCAGCGCCGAGCAGTCTCCACGATCCATCTGCGGGCTCGGCGCAGCGTGGCCTGACCACTCGGAAGCGCGCATCGGGCCTGGCTCGCTGCCTAGGCCGACCCTGATTGGCGCCTGGCACGGAATCAGACCTATCACGCCTGTAAGCCGGCCATGGTTGGAATCTGACGGGACCGACCCTTCTGCTACCTTTCTGATCATGGTGACGACGCCCGGCGCGGAATTGATCGAGTCGGCGCAAGCCGTGCTGAACCCGCATCGCGTGGGTGATCGTCTGTTCGGCGACGTGGGCGCGACGCTCGTCACCGATAGAGGCAACCGCTACTCCGGTGTCTGCATCGACACCGGGTCAGGCACCGGCTTCTGTGCCGAACACAGCGCGATCGCGGCGATGGTGACCGCAGGCGAGTATCGGATCGCGAAGATCGTCGCCGTGTTGGCGAGATGCTGAAGGTGCCCTGTACGTGATACCCCCTGCGGCAGATGCCGCGAGTTCATGCGCCAGATCGATCCGGCGAATCTGGACGCCGTCGTGATCCTGGGTCGGGGCACGACAGCCAGGCTAAGCGAGCTTCTACCCGTCCATGAGTGGCCCGATCCCCTCGACCAGGGCATTGCAGGGGCCTCAGACTGATGCTCTACCCAGGTCGGCCCCTCGGTTGACACTGGTTCGGCGCGAACCGTATACTCCGGCTTCGGTGTCCCGTCTTCGGGGCGCCTTCGTGTGTGCCCGCTCGGGCACCCCTCGATGAGCTCAAGATCGGCCCGTTCGCCGGGTCGGCGTGGGCGCCGTCGGGGCAGTGATGCTCTCGAACGACATTCTCAAGCGATACGAACACGAGGTCCTCGTTGCCAACCATCAGCCAGCTGGTCCGCAAGGGTCGGAAGCCCGGCGTCAAGAAGGTGAAGGCGCCGGCGTTGCGCCGTACCTTCAACACCTTGCGGCAAGTCGCGTCCGAGGGGCGCGGCGCGCCCCAGCGGCGTGGCGTCTGCCTGCAGGTCATGACACGCACCCCAAAGAAGCCGAACTCGGCGCTTCGGAAGGTTGCGCGCGTGCGCCTGACCAACGGCATGGAGGTCACCGCATACATTCCCGGCATCGGGCACAACCTGCAGGAGCATTCGATGGTGCTCGTGCGCGGCGGCCGCGTGAAGGATCTCCCCGCGGTGAAGTACCACATCATCCGCGGCACCCTGGATGCCGCTGGCGTCCGGGATCGCAGGCAGGGACGGAGCAAGTACGGCGCGAAGTCGCCGGGGAAGAGCTAGCACATGCCCCGTCGTCCCACCGTCGCGCGCAAGACGAAGTACGCCGACCAGCTGTCCGGCACCGCGCTGACGCTCGACCAGTTCACGAACAAGCTCATGCGCGGCGGGAAGCGTCACCTGGCGCACCGCATCCTCGAGACTGCCCTGAGCAGATGCGAGCAACAGGCCGGGCGGGCCGGCGTGGAGGTCCTCGAGCAGGCGCTGCGCAACGCCATGCCGTTGATCGAAGTCAAGCCCAAGCGCGTGGGTGGGTCCACCTACCAGATCCCGGTCGAGGTGCGCTCGGACCGCCGCATCAGCCTGGGCATGCGCTGGCTCATCGAGTCCGCCCGCAAGCGCAGCGGCCGCAGCATGTCCGACAAGCTTGCCGCCGAGCTCATGGATGCCAGCAACGGCGTCGGAGCGGCGGTCAAGCGGCGCGAGGACACCCATCGCATGGCAGAAGCCAACAAGGCCTTCAGCCACTTCAAGTGGTAGACCGATGACGACGAGCACAGCAGCGCGCACCGATCGGGCGGGGACCAACATCCCGCTCGAGCGCACTCGAAACATCGGCATCATCGCTCACATCGACGCGGGCAAGACCACCGTGACTGAGCGGATCCTCTTCTACACCAAGAAGATCTACAAGATCGGCGAGGTCCACGAAGGCGCGGCGACGATGGACTGGATGGAGCAGGAGCAGGAGCGCGGCATCACGATCACCGCGGCTGCCACGACCTGCTTCTGGGCCGACCACCGCATCAACCTGATCGACACGCCCGGGCACGTGGATTTTACGGTGGAGGTCGAGCGCAGCCTGCGCGTGCTCGACGGGGCGGTCGTGGTGTTCGATGGCGTGGCCGGCGTGGAGCCGCAGTCGGAGACGGTCTGGCGCCAGGCAGATCGCTATCGGGTCCCGCGCTTCTGCTTCGTGAACAAGCTCGACCGCACAGGCGCCGACTTTTGGCGCGTGGTCGACATGATCAAGGATCGGCTGGGTGCGAACACCGTGCCGCTCCAGATCCCCATCGGCGTGGAGGACAAGTTCCGCGGTGTGGTCGACCTCATCAACATGAAGGCGATCACCTACGGCAACGACCTCGGCGACCAGATCGACATCGGCGAGGTCCCGGACGAGCTGCAGGCACAGGCGGATGAGTGGCGCGAGAAGATGATCGAGGCGCTCGCCGATATCGACGACGAGATCGCGCACAAGTACCTCGAGGGCGAGGAGATCACCGCCGACGAGCTGCGCCGCGGCCTCCGGGCGGGAACGCTCGCCTACGGCATCGTCCCGGTGCTCACCGGCTCTGCTTTGAAGAACAAGGGCGTGCAGCCGATGCTGGACGCCGTGATCGACTACCTGCCCAGCCCGCTCAACGTCCCTGCGGTCACCGGGCTCGACCCTCGCAGCCACAGCGAGCTCACCCGCAACACGGACCCCGACGAGCCGTTCTCGGCGCTGGCCTTCAAGATCGCCGTGGACCCGTACGTGGGCAAGCTGGCCTACTTCCGGGTGTACTCCGGCACGCTGAAGACCGGCAGCTACGTGTACAACAGCACGAAGGGCGAGAAGGAGCGGGTTGGCCGCATCCTCCAGATGCACGCCAACAGCCGCGAGGAGATCGCGGCGGTCAGCGCCGGCGACATCGCCGCGGCGGTGGGACTCAAGAACACGACGACCGGCGACACCCTGAGCGACGAGTCGAAGCCGATCGTGCTGGAATCGATCACCTTCCCCGAGCCGGTCATCGAGCTGGCGGTCGAGCCCAAGACGAAGGCGGACCAGGACAAGATGTCGATCGCGCTGCAGCGACTGGCCGAGGAAGATCCGACCTTCCGGGTCAGCACCGATGTCGAGAGCGCCCAGACGCGCATCGCCGGCATGGGCGAGCTGCATCTCGAGGTCATCGTCGATCGGATGCTGCGCGAGTTCAAGGTGCAGGCCAACGTGGGCCGGCCGCAGGTGAGCTATCGCGAGGCGATTCGCAGGGCCGTCAAGGCGGAGGGTCGCTTCGTGCGGCAGACCGGCGGCAAGGGACAATACGGCCACGCCGTCCTCACGCTCGAGCCCCTTGAGCGCGGCGCCGGCTACGAGTTCGAGTCCAAGATCGTGGGCGGCACCGTGCCGCGCGAGTTCTGGAAGGCGATCGAGGAGGGCGCGCGAGACGCGCTCGCCGGCGGCGTCGTCGCTGGGTACCCGGTCATCGATGTCAAGGCCACGCTCATCGACGGCTCGTACCACGAGGTCGACTCGTCCGAGATGGCCTTCAAGATCGCCGGCAGCATGGCGGCCAAGGAAGGCGTGAGCAAGGGCGATCCCGCCATCCTCGAGCCGATGATGAAGGTGGAGGTCACCACGCCCGAGGAGTTCATGGGCGACGTGATCGGCAACCTCAATGCCAAGCGCGGCCAGATCGACGGCATCGACGAGCACGGCACCAGCCGCGTGATCCGCTCGCAGGTGCCGCTGGCGGAGATGTTCGGCTACGCGACCGAGCTGCGGAGCATGACGCAGGGTCGCGCGACCTACTCCATGGAGTTCTCAAGTTACGCGGAGGTTCCGGCGAACCTCGCCAACGAGCTGATCGCGAAGTCCAAGGGTTAGCACCGGCGGGGCAGGCCCCGCCAACCCCCAGTGAGCGGGCAGAAAACAAGGAGCGACGAAGGACACACAGATGGCCAAGCAGAAGTTCGACCGCAGCAAGCCGCACGTCAACGTCGGCACCATCGGTCACGTCGACCATGGCAAGACCACCCTGACCGCGGCGATCACCAAGTTTCTGTCGCTGTCCGGCGGGGCCGACTTCCAGGCCTTCGACCAGATCGACAACGCCCCCGAGGAGAAGCAGCGCGGCATCACCATCGCCATCAGCCACGTGGAGTATCAGACGGCGAACCGGCACTACGCCCACGTCGACTGTCCCGGCCACGCGGACTACATCAAGAACATGATCACCGGCGCAGCGCAGATGGACGGCGCCATCCTGGTCGTGTCGGCCGCGGACGGCCCGATGCCCCAGACGCGCGAGCACATCCTCCTGGCACGCCAGGTCGAGGTGCCGCGCCTGGTCGTCTACCTCAACAAGACCGACATGGTCGACGACGAGATGCTCATCGACCTCGTCGAGATGGAGGTGCGCGAGCTTCTCAGCAAGTACGAGTTCCCCGGTGAGGACATCCCGGTCATTCGCGGCTCGGCACTGAAGGCGCTCGAGTCGTCGAGCGACGACCCCGACAGCGACGACTACGCCTCGATCAAGGAGCTGATGGAGGCGGTCGACTCGTACATTCCCACCCCGGCGCGCGAGGTCGACAAGCCGTTCCTGATGCCGATCGAGGACGTCTTCGGCATCAAGGGCCGCGGCACGGTGGCCACCGGACGCATCGAGCGCGGCGTCGTCAAGACCGGCGAGGAGATCGAGCTGGTCGGCATCCACGCCAAGAGCCGCAAGCTCGTCGTCACCGGCGTCGAGATGTTCCGCAAGACCCTCGACGACGGCCAGGCGGGCGATAACGTCGGCCTGCTGCTGCGGGGCATCGAGCGCGATGAGCTCGAGCGTGGCCAGGTGCTGGCCAAGGCGGGCAGCGTGAAGCCCGGCACGAAGTTCAAGGCCGAGGTCTACGTCCTGTCCAAGGAAGAGGGCGGCCGGCACACGCCGTTCTACGCCGGCTACCGGCCGCAGTTCTACCTGCGCACCACCGACGTCACCGGCGCCATCGCGATGCCCGCCGGCATCGAGATGATCATGCCGGGCGACAACGTCAACATCGACGTCGAGCTGATCACGCCCATTGCCATCGAGCAGGGGCAGCGCTTCGCGATTCGCGAGGGCGGCCACACCGTCGGCGCCGGCGTCATCACCGAGGTCGTCGGATAGCCGCATGGCCAAGCAGCGCATCCGCATCCGGCTCAAGGCGTACGACCACAAGCTGCTCGACCAGTCGGCGGAGCAGATCGTGGAAACGGCCCAGCGGACCGGTGCCGACATCGCCGGCCCGGTTCCGCTGCCGACCCGGATCGAGAAGTACACCGTGATTCGCGGTCCGTTCGTTCACAAGGACGGCCGAGAGCAGTTCGAGATCCGGACGCACAAGCGCCTGATCGACATCATCGATCCGTCGACGAAGACGGTGGACGCGCTGATGCGCCTGTCGCTGGCGGCGGGCGTGGATATCGAGATCAAGATGTGACATGCGGGGCGGACGCCCCGCACTCCCCCGCGAGGGAGCTGGTAGGACGAAGGAAGGAAACAGTGCCGGCAGGATTGATCGGACGGAAGCTGGGGATGACGCGCATCTTCGCTGAGGACGGAAGCGTCGTCCCGGTGAGCGTCATCGAGGCTGCGCCGAATACCGTCACGCGGCTCCGCACGCCGGAGCGGGACGGCTATGCCGCCATGCAGCTGGGTGCCGGCAGCGCGAAGCGCCCGACCAAGCCAACGGCCGGTCAGTTCAAGCATCTCGGCAAGGAGCAGCAGCGCCCGCGCCACGTCCGCGAAGTGCGCCTGGCCGAGACGGACGGCTTCGAGGTCGGTCAGCAGCTCGACGTCAACCTCTTCGAGGCCGGCGAGCTGGTGGATGTCACCGGCGTCAGCAAGGGCCACGGCTTTACGGGGGTGGTCGCGCGCCACCACTATCGCCGCGGCCCGAAGTCGCATGGTTCGGACCACCACCGTGCCCCCGGCTCGATCGGGGCCGGAACCTATCCGGGTCGCGTCTGGAAGAACACCGGCATGCCGGGTCACATGGGCGACCAGCGCGTGACGGTGAAGAAGCTCAAGGTCGTGAAGGTCGATCCAGAGCGCAACCTCATCCTGGTCAAGGGCGCCGTTCCCGGGGCGCGCAACGGCCTGCTGCTGGTTCAGAAGGCGAAGTGACGATGCCCCAGACGACGATCCTCAAGTCAAGCGGCAAGGAGGGAGGCCAGGTCGAGCTGGCGGAAGCCCTCTTCGCGGCGCCTGTCAACGAAGCGCTGATTCACCAGGCCGTGATCCGGCAGCTCGCGGGACGTCGTGCCGGCACGGCCGGAACCCAGACCCGCGGCGAGGTGACCGGCGGCGGTGCCAAGCCGTGGCGGCAGAAGGGCACCGGCCGCGCCCGACAGGGCAGCCGCAGCGCGCCGCAGTGGGCGGGCGGCGGCGTCGTCTTCGGCCCGCATCCGCGCACCTACGCGCAGCGCATGCCGGTCAAGATGCGCCGCGCAGCGCTGCGAGGCGTCCTGACCGCCAAGCAACGGGAGGGCGCGGTGCGCGTCGTCGAGGGCTTCGATCTCGACGAGATCAAGACCGCCGCGCTGCAGTCGCGACTCGAGGCATGGAACGCGGAGGGCAAGGTGCTCCTCGTCCTTGCCACGCGAGACCAGGGCGTGGAGCTGTCCAGCCGCAACCTGCGCGCGGTGCGGGTGGTCCTGGCCGACAGCCTCAATGTCGTGGACCTGCTCGAGGCCGATACCATCGTCTTCACCGGCGACGCGCTCCGCCGTGCGCAGGAGGTGTACGCGTGAGCGCCACCAGCCTGCACGACGTCCTCCTGCACCCGGTCATCAGCGAGAAGAGCACCATCGAGACCGAGCGCAACAACTACACCTTCGCCGTCAAGCGCGACGCGAACAAGTTCCAGGTCAAGGCCGCCGTCGAGTCGGAGTTCAAGGTGAATGTCCTCGGCGTGCGGGTGGTCAACGTCAAGCCGAAGCAGAAGCGGCGCGGCCGCCGGACGCTCGGCATGGTTCCCGGCTGGAAGAAGGCCGTCGTGACGATCGCCCCAGGCCAGAAGATCGAGCTCTTCGAGGCTGTGTGACGATGCCGCTCCGAAACTATCGCCCGACCTCTCCCGGGATGCGGCAGATGACGCGCTCGACGTTCGAGGAGGTCACCACCGACCAGCCGCACAAGCCGCTCACGGAGCGGTTGGTCCAGCGTGCCGGGCGCAACAGCCAGGGCAAGCTGACGGTCCGTCACCAGGGAAGCGGCCACAAGCGGCTCTACCGGGTGATCGACTGGAAGCGCGACAAGTGGGGCGTTCCAGCCCGCATCGCGACGGTCGAGTACGACCCGAACCGATCGGCGCGCATCGCGCTGCTGCACTACGCCGATGGCGACAAGCGCTACATGCTCCTGCCGCACGGTCTGAAGGTGGGTGACCGGGTCGCCGCCGGACCCGACGCCGAGGCTCGCGTGGGCAATGCGCTGCCGCTGTCACGGATGCCGCTCGGCACCCAGGTCCACAGCGTGGAGCTGCGTGCGGGCCGTGGCGGGCAGATCGTCCGTTCCGCCGGCAGCAGCGCCCAGCTGCTCGCCAAGGAGGGGGAGTTTGCAACGATCCGGCTGGCGTCGGGCGAGGTGCGTCGGGTCCGTGCCGACTGCATGGCGACGGTCGGCCAGGTGAGCAACCTGGATCACGAGAATCAGAAGATCGGGAAGGCCGGTCGATCACGCCACATGGGACGGCGCCCCACGGTGCGGGGATCGGTGATGACACCGCGCGACCATCCGCATGGCGGTGGTGAGGGCAAGTCGCCCACCGGCATGCCGCCGAAGACGCCGTGGGGCAAGCCTGCCATGGGGCTGCGCACGCGCTCGAAGAAGAAGTCCAGCAACAAGATGATCGTCCGCCGTCGGTATGGGCGCGGGTAAGGAGGACGCGGATGAGTCGTTCCATCAAGAAGGGACCATTTGTCGATGCGCGCCTGCTCGGCCGCATCGACGACATGAACAAGCGCAGCGAGCGCAAGGTGCTGAAGACCTGGTCACGGGCCAGCGTCATCTTCCCGCAGATGATCGGGCATACGATCGCCGTGCACGACGGGCGACGTCACGTGCCGGTCTTCGTCACCGAGAACATGGTCGGGCACCGGCTTGGCGAGTTCGCGCCCACGCGCGCCTACCGCGGCCATGGCCGGGCCACCGAGCGCTCGTCGGCGCTGAAGTAGGTGGACCGATGCGTGTGACCGCGACCGCAAAGTACATCCGCATCAGCCCACGCAAGGTGCGGCTGGTGGCCGATCTCATCGCCGGCAAGCCGGTCGAGGAGGCAGCCGCAATTCTGCGCTTCCTGCCGAACGCGGCAGCGCGGGATGTGGCCAAGGTGCTCAAGAGCGCCACGGCCAACGCCGAGAACAACTACAACCTTTCGGCCGACGAGCTCCGCGTCGTGAGCGCCGTGGCCAACGAGGGACCCACCCTGAAGCGGGGCCGCCCCCGGGCCCAGGGTCGGTACTTCGCAATCTTGAAGCGAACCAGCCACATCACCGTTGCCGTGGCTGACCGAGAGGAGTCCTGATGGGTCACAAGGTTCACCCGTATGGGTTCCGCATCGGTGTCATCAAGCCATGGCTGGCAAAGTGGTACGCCGATCGGGACTACGCCACCCTGCTGCAGGAGGACATGCGCATCCGGCAGCTGGTCGCCAAGCAGCTCAGCAACGCCAGCGTCAGCCAACTGGAGATCGAGCGTGGCATCAACCACGTGACGGTGACGGTGCACACCGCCAAGCCGGGCATCGTCATCGGCAAAGGCGGCGCGAACGTCGAGGCGCTGCGCACGAATATCGGCAAGCTGACGAACAAGAAGGTCAAGCTCGAGATCAAGGAGATCCTTCAGCCCGAGCTTGACGGCATGCTCGTCGCCCAGAACGTGGCCGGCCAGCTTGAGCGGCGCATTGCGTTCCGCAAGGCGCTCAAGCAGTCGCTGCAGCGCACGATCAAGGCGGGCGCCAAGGGCGTGAAGATTCAGGTCTCGGGTCGGCTCGGGGGCTCTGAGATGAGCCGAACGGAGTGGGACAAGGAGGGCCGCATCCCGCTCGGGACGCTCCGCGCCGACATCAGCTACGGCGTCGTCCACGCCCGCACGACCTATGGGCGGATCGGCGTCAAGGCCTGGGTCTATCGCGGCGAGCAGCTTGGCGATCGTCCGGGCAGCGCCCGCACCGAGCCGCGCGAGTCGCGCCGGGGCGCGCGAGGCGCTGCTGCGCGCACCGCTGGCGGTGGACGCGCCGCGACGGCGTCCCGAGCCCAGGCATCGGCACCGACGGAGGCTGCGGAGTCTGCCGAACAGCCCACGCCGCCGCCGCAGCCGACTCCGCAGGAGCACACGACGCTGGCGGAGGAGGGGACGCCACGTGCGGAGGTTGCCGCCGCGCCCGTACAAGAGACGGCTTCCGACGTCGATACGGAAGCATCGGCCCCGACTGCGGCCGAGGACGCTCCGGCTCCAGCAGTGGCCGCGGCCGAGGAGGCTCCGGCCCCGGCTGCGGCCGAGGAGGCTCCGGCACCGGCTGTGGCTGCGGCCGAGAAGGCTCCTGCGCCGAAGAAGGCGAAGCGGGCCCCCGCCAAGAAGCGGACGAGCAAGGCGTAGCCATGTTGATGCCAAAGCGAGTCAAGCACCGCAAGGTCCAGCGCGGTCGCCGCGCCGGCCTGGCCAAGGGTGGCACGCGGGTGAGCTTCGGCGACTACGGCCTGATGGCCGAGGAGGTCTGCTGGCTCACGAGCCGGCAGATCGAGTCGGCGCGCCGCGCCATGACCCACCACATCAAGCGTGGCGGCCGGGTCTGGATCCGGGTCTTCCCGGACAAGCCGGTCACCAAGAAGCCGGCCGAGGTCCGCATGGGCTCCGGCAAGGGTGCCCCCGACCACTGGGTCGCCGTCGTCAAGCCGGGCCGGGTGATGTTCGAGATGTCCGGCGTGCCGGAGCCGATCGCCCGCGAGGCGATGCGGCTGGCCAGCCACAAGCTGCCGATCTCGACGAGGTTCGTCGTCAAGGAGGGCCTCGAGCATGGACATCAGTGAGATTCGCGCCCTCTCGGATACGGATCTGGAGGGCGCGCTGCGGGACGCGAAGCAGGAGCTGTGGAAGGTCCGCTTCGATCTGGCCACGCGACAGGAGAGCAACTACAGCAGGCTGCCGGCGACCCGCAAGCGGATCGCCCGCATCCTGACTGTGATGACCGAGCGCCAGCATGCCGCCGAAGCGGCCGCTGCCGCTGAGAATGCGAAGGCCAGTTGATGCAGGGCAAGCGACGCACGAAGGTTGGGCACGTCGTGTCCGACAGGATGGACAAGACGGTCGTCGTCAGCGTTGAGCGGCTGCGGAGGCACCCGATCTACAAGCGGGTCGTTCGCCTCTCAAGCAAGTTCAAGGCGCATGACGCCGATAACAACGCTCGCGTCGGCGACACGGTGCGCATCGAGGAGAGCCGTCCGCAGTCACGCGACAAGCGCTGGACGGTGATCGAGGTGATCGCTCGTGGCTCCGGCGAGGAGCTCGTCGATGGGTCGGAGCAGGCATGATTCGGCGGCAGAGCCGGCTGCGCGTGGCCGACAACAGCGGCGCCCGGTCGCTGATGTGCATCACCGTCGTCGGTCGCTCGTCGAGCGATACCGCCGAGGTCGGCGACGTGATCGTGGCCAGCGTCAAGCAGGCGCTGCCCAATTCGGGCGTCAAGAAGGGCGAGGTCGTGCGCGCGGTGATCGTGCGCACGACGAAAGAGTACGGCCGCCCGGACGGCAGCCACATCCGCTTCGACGAGAACGCGGCCGTGCTGATCACGCCACAGGGCAGCCCGCGGGGAACCCGCATCTTCGGGCCCGTGGCACGCGAGCTTCGCGAGCGCAACTACATGCGCATCGTGTCGCTCGCACCGGAGGTGCTGTGAGATGAACGTACGAAGAGGCGACACGGTGATCGTGCTGGCCGGCAAGGACCGGGGCAAGCGCGGGACGGTGGACCGCGTGGAGAAGACGAAGCGCGGGATGGGCGTCGTGGTGCCCGGCCTGAACATGGCCAAGCGCCACCAGCGCTCGCGGTCGCGACAGCAGCAGGCGGGAATCATCGATCTCCCGGTTCCGATCCACGTCAGCAACGTCCAGGTCGTCTGCCCGCGCTGCGACAAGCCCACGCGGGTCGGCCACGAGCACCTGGAGGGGCAGCATGCCCGACGAGTCAGGGTCTGCAAGCGCTGCGGCGAGCAGATCGAGGTGACGACGAAGTGAGTGCCGAGGAGAAGAAGACGACCCGTTCGCGAAGTACGCCGCGCCCGGCGAAGCGCGTCAACGGCGGCTATCGGCAGCCGGAGTACGGCGGCCTGCGGAAGCGCTATCACGACGAGGTCGCGCCCGCCATGCGCCGCGAGTTCGCCTACGGCAACTCGATGCAGATCCCGCGCCTGGATAAGGTCGTGGTCAACATCGGCCTGGGCGAGGCGATTGCGAATGCCAAGGCGCTCGACGCGGCCGTTGGCGACCTGGCGACGATCACCGGGCAGAAGCCGATCGTGACGCGTGCCAAGCGCTCGATCGCCCAGTTCCGGCTGCGCACCGGGATGCCGATCGGGGCCAAGGTCACGCTGCGAGGGCAGCGAATGTACGACTTTCTCGAGCGCACCATGAGCCTGGCGCTGCCGCGCATCCGCGACTTTCGCGGGATCCCGACGCGCAGCTTCGACGGCCGGGGCAACTTCAGCCTGGGCCTGCGCGAGCAGCTCGTGTACCCGGAGATCGACTACGACTCGATCGACCGCCTGCGCGGGCTGGAGATCAGCATCGTGACCACGGCACAGACCGATGAGGAGGGGCGCAAGCTCCTCGAGCTCCTCGGCATGCCGTTCCAGAGCGCCTGACGGCGCCGTACGGGAAGAGGAAAGGACTCCAGGCACCAGCATGGCGAAGAAGTCAATGATCGCGAAGGCCAATCGCACGTCGAAGTTCGGCGTCCGGCAGCACAACCGCTGCCAGGTCTGCGGGCGGCCGCGCGGCTACATGCGTCGCTTCGCGATGTGCCGCATCTGCTTCCGGGAGCGCGCCCTCGAAGGCCAGCTTCCCGGCGTGACGAAGTCGAGCTGGTGAGCTCAGACCGAACCAGACCAATGGGGCCGCCACGGCGGCCCGCCATCAGCGCCAGGCGCCACCCGCACCGACGGGAGCGAACCGCCGCCGAGGAGTACAAGCAACCGACATGAACGTAACCGACCCGATCGCCGACATGCTCACGCGCATCCGCAACGCCAGCGCCGCACGGCACAAGGAGCTGACGCTGCCCTCGTCGAGGGTGAAGCGCGAGATCGCGCGGATCCTCGTCGAGGAGGGGTTCATCGAGTCCTTCGACACGCGCGCCGACGGCGTCCAGGAGCTGCTCTTGCTGCAGCTGAAATATGTCGAGGGCCGCACGCCGGTGGTGACCGGCCTGAAGCGCATCAGCAAGCCCGGCCTGCGAGTCTACGCTCGCAAGACCGAGATCCCCCGCGTGCTCGGCGGGCTCGGGCTGGCCATCCTGTCCACCTCCCACGGGATCATGACCGGGTCACAGGCCCGGAAGGAGAATCTCGGCGGCGAGGTCCTCTGTTACGTCTGGTAGGAGCGCGAAGCATGTCTCGAATCGGACGACTCGTGATCCCTCTGCCGGATGGGGTGGAGGTGAACCAGCAGGGTCGCACGCTGCGCGTCAAGGGCCCGCTGGGTGAGCTCGAGCGACAGATTCACCCCGAGATGACCGTCGAGCGCGAGGACGGCACGCTGCGCGTCGTACGCCCGACCGACGAGCCGCGTCATCGGGCGCTGCACGGCCTGACACGGACGCTGATCAACAACATGGTCACTGGCGTGACGACGGGCTTCACCAAGAACCTGGAGATCTCCGGCGTCGGCTACCGCGCCCAGCTGCAGGGTGAGAAGCTCGTGCTGGCGCTCGGCTATTCGCACCCGGTCGAGGTCGATGCCCCGGCCGGCATCCAGTTCAGGCTCGAGAGCCCCACCAGGCTCGGCGTGTTCGGCGCCGACAAGGAGCTCGTTGGCCAGACCGCTGCCTACATTCGCTCACGGCGCAAACCCGAGCCTTACAAGGGCAAGGGGATCCGCTACGCCGGTGAGCACATCCTCCGCAAGGCCGGCAAGGCCGGCAAGGTCGGAGGAGCGTAAGGACCGATGATCACCAAGCATTCGCGCGACGCGCTGCGCCGCAAGCGGCACGCACGGCTTCGGCTTCGCCTCTCTGGCGATGCCGACCGGCCGCGTTTGTCGGTCTTCCGTAGCGCCAAGTTCATCTACGCCCAGGTCATCGACGACGGGACCGGGCGCACGCTGGCCGCGGCCTCCAGCCGCGAGGCCGACCTCGCCAACGGCTCGACCAAGATGGACGCCGCGCGAGCCGTCGGCAAGGCGCTGGCCGCGCGCGCCAAGGCGGCCGGCGTGAAGGCCGTGGTCCTCGACCGCGGCGGATACGAGTACCACGGGCGGGTCCGCTCGCTCGCCGAGGGCGCCCGCGAGGGCGGCCTCGACCTGTAGAGCGAGAAGGAGAAGCTCGATGGCAAGAATCGACGCTTCCAAGCTGAGCTTGGAAGAGAAGGTCGTGCAGATCAACCGCGTGGCGAAGGTCGTCAAGGGCGGTCGCCGCTTCAGCTTCAGCGCGGTGGTGGTCGTGGGCGACGGGAATGGCAACGTTGGTGCCGGCCTGGGCAAGGCGGGCGAGGTGCCGGAGGCGATCCGCAAGGGCGTCGAGGACGCCAAGAAGCATGTCATCAAGGTGCCGCTCGTGGGATCCACGATCCCGCACGAGGTGCAGCGGCACTTCGGTGCCAGCAAGGTCATGCTGAAGCCGGCGAGCGCCGGGACCGGTGTCATCGCCGGCGGCTCGGTGCGCTCGGTGGTCGAGGCCGCGGGCATCCGCGACCTGCTGAGCAAGAGCATGGGCAGCAACAACCCGGTCAACGTGGTGCGCGCCACCATGGAGTGCCTGGAGGCGCTTCGCTCGGCGGACGACATCGCCGGCCTGCGCGGCCGGAGCGCGGAAGAGCTGCTGGGCAAGCGCGGGGCGGAGCTCGCGCGCCGTCCGCACGTGGCGCCTGAGCGCCGTGAGCCGGCCTTCTCTGGGCAGGGCGGACGTGGATCGGGTGGTCGTGGCCCGGGAGGCGGCCGTGGCCGCTGAGCGCACCGCCGGCAAGGCCGGCTCGGTGCTGCGTGTCACCTGGGTGCGGTCCACCATCGGCCACCGCGCAGGCGCGCGCGGAACCATCCGGGCGCTCGGCCTGCACCGGCTCAACCAGACCGTCGAGGTCGCTGACAGCGCCGTGACGCGCGGGATGCTGCGCCGCGTCGCCTTCCTGCTCAAGGTCGAGGAGCCGGCCGCCGGCGCCGCGCCTGCAAAGGAAGAGGAGACGAAATGAAGCTGCACGATCTGCATCCGGCCTCCGGCTCGCGCAAGACCGCGCGCCGGGTGGGGCGCGGCCATGGATCCGGGCGTGGCAAGACCGCGGGTCGCGGCCAGAAGGGCCAGAAGTCGCGCGCAGGCGGCAACCTTCCCGCATGGTTCGAAGGTGGCCAGACTCCTCTGCACGTCCGCACGCCGAAGCTGCATGGCTTCAAGAACCGTTTCCGGGTGGAGTACGCGCCGGTGAACCTGGCGCGGCTGGCGGAAGCCAAGAAGGGCACGCTCCTCACGCCCGACGTGCTGGCCCACGACGGCCTGGTGCGCGATACGAAGCTGCCGATCAAGGTCCTCGGCAACGGGGATGCCCCTGCGGGCGTGACGATCCACGCGCATGCATTCAGCCGCGCGGCGCTCGACAAGCTCAGCGCCGCCGGCAGCACGGCGCAGCGCATCAGCTGGCCGGAGAACCTGCCGGTGGACGAGACGCCCGACACGGCCGACGCCGAAGCCAAGGGCAAGAAGGGCAGGGCTCGCCGGTCCGCATCGACCGACGAGGACGCGCCGTCGGCCGAGGCGCCGACCGCCGAATCGCTTGAGGACGCCGAATCCGGCGTCTCGGACAACGAGGACGAGGCCAGCGAAAGCGAGCCGCGGGCTTGATCGAAACGGTCGTCGCCGCCTTCCGCGCGCCGGACATCCGGCGCAAGCTCCTCTTCACGCTGGGCATTCTGCTCATCTTCCGGGCGCTCACCAACGTCCCGGTGCCCAACGTGAACACCGCCGCGCTCGCGGACCTGTTCACGAACAACCCGCTGCTCGGGCTGCTGAACACCTTCTCGGGCGGCGGCCTGGCGGCCGCCTCGATCATCGGGCTGGGGGTGAACCCGTACATCAACGCCAGCATCATCATGCAGCTGATGCGCGGCGTGATCCCCGCGCTGGAGGAGCTGTCGCGCGAGGGCGAGTACGGCCGCAACAAGCTCAACCAGTACACGCGCCTGCTGACCGTGCCGCTGGCCGCCGCCCAGGGCTACGGCATCAGCGTGCTCCTCTCCGCCAACGGGGTGATTCCGGCGAATCCGCTCTTCAGCCTCGAGACGCTGAGCCTGCTGGTGAGCTTCACCGCGGGCACGATCCTGCTCATGTGGCTCGGCGAGCTGATCAGCGAGAAGGGGCTGGGCAACGGCATCAGCTTCATCATCTTCGCCGGCATCGTGGGCAGCATTCCCATGCAGGTCGGTCCCATCGCCAGCGGCCCCGACGCGCTGACGCGGCTCATCCCGTTCATCATCGTGGGCCTGGTGGTGGTCGCCGCGGTGGTCTTCATCAACGAGGGGCAGCGTCGTATCCCGGTGCAGTACGCCAGCCGCATGCGCGGCCGGCGCATGTACCAGGGCCAGACGCAGTACCTGCCACTCAAGGTGACGATGGCCGGCGTCATCCCGATCATCTTCGCAGTGAGCATCCTGCTCTTTCCTGCCCAGATCGCGTCCTACTTCACGGCGAGCGACATCGACTGGGTGCGTGACACGGCGCTCTTCATCGCCACGAACCTCGATGGCACCGCCAACATCCCGCTGTACGGGACGCTCTACTTCCTGCTCGTCGTCTTCTTCACCTACTTCTACACCGCGTTCCAGTTCCGTCCCGACCAGACGGCGGACTACCTGCGCAAGAACGGCGGCTTCATACCCGGCATCCGGCCAGGGCGGCCCACCGAGGAATTCCTGGGGCGGGTGACGAACCGCATCACGCTCGGTGGCGCCACCTTCCTGGGATTCATCGCCGTGCTGCCCTACATCGTCAGCGCCTTCATCCCGGGCACGAACAACCTGCAGCTCGGCGGCACGAGCATCCTGATCGTGGTGAGCGTCGTGGTCGAGACCATGAAGCAGCTGGAGGCGCAGATGATGATGCGCCACTACGAGGGCTTCATCCGGTGATCCCGGGAGAGCGGCTGATCCTGCTCCTGGTCGGTGCCGTCGGCGCGGGGAAGGGCACGCAGGCCGCGATGCTCTCGCGCGAGCTCGGCCTCCCGCATCTCGCCTCCGGCAACCTGTTCCGTGCCGCGTTGGCAGCCGGCACGCCGCTGGGCGAGGAGGCGCGCCAGTACATGGACCGGGGGGAGCTCGTCCCCGACGAGATCACCATCGCCATGCTGACCGAAGAGCTCGCCAAGCCGTCCGCTGCGGCGGGCGTCATCCTCGACGGCTTTCCGCGCACGGTCGGGCAGGCGCAGGCGCTCGACCGCACCCTGGCCGCGGCGGGCGAGCGCATTCGGCGCGCCATCTACATCGAGGTGCCGAGTGACGAGCTCGTGCGCCGCGTCGCCGGCCGCTGGGTATGCCCGGCATGCGCCACTCCCTACCACGAGGCGACCGATCCGCCGCGCATCGCCGGCCATTGCGACCGCGACGGCGTTGCGCTCACGCAGCGCGACGATGATCGGCCTGAGGTCGTCCGAGCGCGGCTCGAGAAGCAGGTGCCGCCTATGCTCGAAGTCGTGGCGCACTACGAGCGCGCCGGGATCGCCGACCGCATCGACGGCCAGCGGCCGATCGAGGAGGTCACTGCGGCGATCCTCGAGCGCGTGCACGGCGCCGCGACCGGCGCGTAGCGGTGATGGGCATCGGCAGCGCGAATCGGGTGACGATCAAGCGAGATGTCGAGATCGCACGGATGCGCGCGGCCGGGATGATCCTGGCGGAGATCCTCGATGTGCTCCATGCCGAGCTGCGGCCGGGCATCAGTACCGGCGACCTCGATGCAATCGCGGAGCGGATGATCCGAGAAGCGGGCGGCACGCCGTCATTCAAGGGCTACGGCAGCAACCCGCCCTTCCCGGGATCGATCTGCGCCAGCCTGAACGACGAGGTGGTGCACGGTATCCCGTCGCCGCGCCGACGGCTGTCCGACGGCGATGTGGTGAGCATCGACATCGGTTGCATCGTCGAGGGCTGGCATGCCGACTGCGCCCGGACTTGGACCGTCGGCAGCGCCTCGTCCGAGGCCGCGGAGCTGATCGACAGCACACGTCGCGCTATGGAGGCGGGGATCGCGGCCGCGCTGCCGGGCAACCGGCTCGGCGACGTGGGCCACGCCATCGAGAGTGTCGCCCACGAGCGGGGCTACGGCGTCGTGCGCCCCTTCGTCGGCCACGGCATCGGCCAGTCGATGCACGAGGAGCCGCAGGTGGCGAACTACGGCCGGCCGGGCACCGGTCTGCGCATCGAGGCGGGCATGTGCTTCGCCATCGAGCCGATGTTCAACCTCGGCGGCGACGAGGTCTACGTCGACGACGACGGATGGACCGTG
The DNA here is from genome assembly GCA_050692055.1 of Candidatus Limnocylindria bacterium. Classification (GTDB taxonomy): domain Bacteria; phylum Chloroflexota; class Limnocylindria; order QHBO01; family QHBO01; genus JBOGTC01. The sequence continues at coordinate 19,064 of JBOGTC010000062.1, forward strand.
CGCACCTCCGACGGCAGCCTCTCGGCCCACTTCGAGAACACGATCGCGGTCTCGGACCACGGTCCGCAGCTGCTGACGGTCAGATGAGCACGGTCATCGGTTCGCTTGTGCTTCGCCTGCCGGCTGATGTATACTCGGGCTTCCGTGGGTCGCCCTGTGCGGCGGCCTTTCCGTGTGTCATCCCCCATGCAGCAGAGAATCAGTAGACGAGGGTGCGTGCCGGTTGGCAAAGAAGGATGCGATCGAGGTCGAGGGCGAGGTGATCCTGCCCCTGCCGAATGCGATGTTCAAAGTGCGGCTGGAGAACGGGCACGAGGTGCTCGCCCATATCTCCGGCAAGCTGCGCCAGAACTTCATCCGCATCCTGCCCGGCGATACGGTCCGCGTCGAGCTTTCCCCCTATGACCTCACCAGGGGTCGCATCACGTACAGGATGAGATGAAGGTTTCTGCGTCCGTGAAGCCCCGTTGCGAGCGCTGCAAGGTGATCAAGCGCTCCGGCGTGGTGATGGTCATCTGCGTCGTACCCAAGCACAAGCAGCGGCAGGGCTAGGAGGAGCCGTGGCACGGATCGCAGGCGTTGATATCCCCCGCGAGAAGCGGGTGGTCGTCGCGCTGACGTATATCCACGGCATCGGCCCCGCGTCGGCCGGCAAGGTCATCTCGGCGGCCAACGTGTCGGCCGACAGCCGGGTTCGCGACCTGACCGAGGACGAGGTCAGCCGCCTGCGCGAGGTGGTCGACAAGCGCTTCAAGGTCGAGGGTGACCTGCGGCGCGAAGTGAGCATGAACGTCAAGCGACTGATGGAGATCGGCTCCTACCGCGGCATCCGTCATCGGCGCAACCTGCCGTCCCGCGGCCAGCGCACCAAGACGAACGCGCGACAGCGCCGCGGTGCCAAGAAGACGGTCGGCATCCGCCGCAAGAAGTAAACAGGAGTTCCATGGTAGAGCGTAAGCGCGCGCAGCGCGGCAAGAAGCGCGAGCGAAAGAACGTGCCGGTGGGGCACGCGCACATCCAGTCGACGTTCAACAACACCATCGTGACCATCACGGACACTGGTGGGAACGTCATCAGCTGGGGCAGCGCCGGCCTGGCCGGGTTCAAGGGCTCGCGCAAGAGCACGCCGTTCGCCGCCAGCCAGACCGCCGAGCTCGCCGCGCGTCGCGCCATGGAGCATGGCATGCGCCAGCTCGAGGTCTTCGTGAAGGGCCCCGGCGGCGGCCGCGAGCAGGCGATCCGCTCGCTGCAGGCTGCCGGCCTCGAGGTCACCGCCATCACCGACGTTACCCCCATCCCGCACAACGGATGCCGCGCTCCCAAGCGGCGCCGGGTCTAGGGAGGCAGATGGCACGCTACAACGACGCGGTCTGCCGCATCTGCCGCCGAGAGGGGCTGAAGCTCTTCCTCAAAGGCAGTCGCTGCTACACCCGCAAGTGCGCCTTCGAGCGTCGCAGCACGCCGCCCGGCATGAACACCATGCGTCGCCGCAAGGTGAGCGAGTTCGGCCTGCAGCTGCGCGAGAAGCAGAAGGTGCGAAAGAGCTACTCCGTCCTCGAGCGCCAGTTCCGCAACTACTTCGCGAAGGCGGAGCAGCGCAAGGGCATGACCGGCGAGAACCTGCTGCGCCTGCTCGAGATGCGCCTCGACAACGTGGTCTTCCGCATGGGCTTCGCCTCGAGCCGCGCGCAGGCGCGTCAGCTGGTGAGCCACGGTCACTTCGCGGTCAACGGTCGCCCGACCAACGTACCGAGCTTCGGCGTCAAGGTCGGCGATCGCGTCGAGGTGCGGGAGGGCCGTCGCAACCGGGAGATCTTCAAGGTCGCCGCCGAGACGATGAAGGCGGCGCAGATTCCCGACTGGGTGAGCTCGGATCCGGCCAAGCTGTCGGGCACCGTGCTCGCCGAACCGGCGCGCGAGCAGATGCCGCTGGAGTTCAACGAGCAGCTCGTCGTCGAGTACTACTCGCGCTAGGAGTTACACCATCGAACCCATGATCGAACTTGAGACCGCTCCGCAGCAGCCAACGCCGCGCATCGAAGAGGTCGAGGCGACCGGCAACCTGAGCCGCTTCGAGGTGACGCCGCTTCAAGAGGGGTACGGCGTGACGCTGGGCAACGCCCTGCGCCGCGTCCTCCTCAGCTCGCTGGAGGGCGCCGCCGTGACGTCCGTCCAGATCGCCGGCGTCTTCCACGAGTTCAGCACGATCGAGAACGTGAAGGAGGACGTCACCCAGATCGTGCTCAACGTGAAGAAGCTGCGCCTCCGGTCGTTTGCCCGCCATCCCGTCACGCTGAAGCTGGTGAAGCGTGGCGCCGGGCCGGTCACCGCCGCCGACCTGGCCGAATCCGCCGACGTCGAGGTCGTCAACCCCGAGCTCGTGCTGCTGACCCTCGACTCCGACTCGGGCTCGATCGAGATGGATCTCGTCGCGGAGTCCGGCGTCGGCTACCGGCCGGCCGAGCACACCGAGGAGATGCCCATTGGTGTCATCCCGGTCGACGCCATCTTCTCGCCCGTGCGCCGGGTGAACTACCAGGTCGAGAAGACCCGCGTCGGACAGATGACGAACTACGACCGCCTCGCCCTCGAGATCGAGACTGACGGCACCACGACGCCGCAGGCGGCGCTGTCGCAGGCGGCGGACATCCTGATGCGCGAATTCGGCCGCTTCGCCGAGATCGGTCGCCCGAGCATGGCGATGACCGAGGAGCCGAGCCTCACGCCGAGCGCCAATCTCCTCGATGCGCCCATCGAGGAGCTCGACCTGCCCATGCGGGCGTACAACAGCCTGAAGCGTAACAACATCACGAAGGTCGGCCAGCTGCTCGCGCTCAGCGACGACGAGCTCCTGCGCATGCGCAACTTCGGCCAGAAGAGCCTGGACGAGATGAAGGAGCGGCTCGCGCTGCGTGGCTTCATCGCGCCTGACGGCGTCGGCCCGGGCGCAGATGAGTCGGACCTGCCGGCATCGGCCGAGCTCGACGAGGCGGCCGCGGCCGAGCTCGATCGCGAGGCATAGGGTCGATGCCGCATCGGATCGCCGGACGGAAGCTGAGTCGGCCGCACGCGCACCGGGTGGCGATGCTCGGCAACCTCGCCGTCTCGGTGCTGCGCTACGAGAAGGTCAAGACGACCGAGGCCAAGGCGAAGGAGGTCCGCGGCATGATCGACGGGATGATCACCCTCGCCAAGCGCGGCGACCTGCACGCCCGGCGGCAGCTTGTCTCGAAGATGCCGCACGAGCCGGTGATCGTCGACAAGCTGATGGGCGAGATCGCCGAGAAGTACGCGGATCGCGCGTCGGGATTCACCCGCATCGTGAAGATCGGGCAGCGCTCCGGCGATGCCGCCTCAATGGTGCAGATCGAGCTCGTCTGACCACGAGCTCACAATGAGACCGATGACTGCCGGCGCGCGGCGATGCGCTCGGGCGGTCATCGAATACGACGGGACAGGCTTCGCCGGCTCCCAGGTCCAAGCCAATGCGCGGACCGTGCAGGGGGAGCTGGAGGAAGCCCTTAACAGGCTGACCGGCGAGCGGACACGAGTCCGGCTCGCCGGGCGAACCGATGCCGGGGTACATGCCACCGGCCAGGTCGCGGTCTTCTGCCTCGCGCGCCGTCGGAGCGGCAGCGGGTACGGATGGCCGGAGCTGCAACGACGGTTGAACGCCGTGCTGCCGCCGGACCTGGCCGTGCTGTCGCTGCGGCCGGCCCCCACGGGGTTCGATCCGCGGCGGGACGCGCTGTGGCGCACCTACCGCTACCGGATCCGCATGAGCGGGTCGTCGAGGCCGTTGGAGCGGCATCGGACGCTCGAGATCGCCGACCGGCTCGACGTGGCGGCCATGCATGCGGCGGCGGCGTGGCTGACTGGCGAGCGCGACTTCGCGGCACTGGGCAGCCACGTGCATGGCCAGGCTGTCCGGCACCTCGCCGAGGTGCGCATCACCAGGCGCGGCGACCTCGTGGAGATCCGCGTGACGGCGAACGCGTTTCTGCGCCGCATGGTGCGCAGCATCGTGGCCGTCCTGCTCGAGGTCGGGCGCGGCCGGCTGGCGCCGGAGGCGGTGGACGGCCTCCTGCGGGCAGGCGCGCGCGCCCTCGACGGGCGGGCGGCACCGGCGCACGGATTGACCCTCGAGCGGGTGACGTACTCGGCCAGCCAACGACACATGAAGACGGAACCGGAGAGCAGGGAAACGTGAAGACCTATGCCGTGAAGGCGAGCGAGATCGAGCGAGGCTGGTGGGTCGTCGACGCAACCGACCAGACCCTCGGCCGGCTGGCGACGCGCATCGCCACCCTGCTCGAGGGCAAGCACAAGCCGATCTACTCGCCGCATCTCGATACCGGAGACCACGTGGTGGTTCTCAATGCCGGAAAGATCCGGGTCACCGGTGACAAGCTTCGCCAGAAGCGCTATTACCGTCACTCCAACTATCCGGGTGGTCTGAAGGAGGAGAGCCTGGAGGCGCTCCTGTCGCGCAAGCCCGAGCTCGTACTCGAGCGGGCCGTGAAGGGGATGCTGCCCCAGAACCGGCTGGGCCGCGCGATGTTCAAGAAGCTGAAGGTGTACAGCGGGGCGGTCCATCCGCATCAGGCGCAGCAGCCCACCGCTGTCGAGCTGTAGAGGAGCGAGACGTTGAGCACGAGCTACGTGTATGGCACCGGGCGGCGGAAGACCTCCGTGGCGCGCGTGCGGCTGCTGCCCGGCGACGGCAGCGTCGTCGTCAACGGCAAGCCGGTGGACGAGTACTTCGGCGGCGCCATGCGTGAGGGGGCCATCCTGCTGCCCTTCCGTGTGACCGAGACCGAGGGCCGCTACTCGGCGAGCATCCTGGTCGCCGGCGGCGGGGTCTCCGGCCAGGTGGGTGCCATCCGGCATGGCATCGCGCGTGCCCTGCTCTCCGCCCATCCGGACGCCCGCGCCGCGCTGCGCGAGGCGGGCCTGCTGACTCGCGACCCGCGAGCAAAGGAGCGCAAGAAGTACGGCCTCAAGCGGGCCCGCAAGGCACCGCAGTACACCAAGCGGTAGCTCACCCGGGTGCTGAATGACCGATGGGCCCCGGCGGGATCGCCGAGGCCCTCTGCTATCATCGGGTGGACCCGTCACGCACGACGCAGGCTGATTTTTCCGTGCTCGAAACGATCCGCGAATTCTTGGATACCTATCTCCGGGGGAGCTGGACGTCGATCATCGACATCCTGCTGGTCGCGTTCGTCATCTACTGGCTCTTCATCCTGATCCGCGGCACGCGTGCGGTGCGTATCGTCCTCGGCCTCTCGGTCGTCTTCGCCCTCTACGTCGTCGCCCAGCTCCTCGACTTCCGGCTGCTGTCCACGATCCTCGAGACCGGTGCCGTGGTCGGCCTCTTCGCCCTGGTGGTCGTCTTCCAGCCGGAGCTGCGTCGCGCGCTGGAGCAGCTCGGCCGCATCGGTTCGGTCAACCGCTTCTTCTCATCGAGCGAAGTCGCCAGCGCCGAGCGCGTCGCACGCGAGATCAGCCGCGCGTCGCGGATCCTGGCGGGGTCTCGCCACGGGGCGCTCATCGCGGTCGAGCGCGAGACCGGCCTGCAGGACCTCGCCGCCGACTCCGGTGTGCCGGTGCGCGCGGAGCTGCGGGCCGAGCTGCTGGTCACGATCTTTTATCACGGCACGGCGCTGCACGATGGGGCGGTGATCGTGTCCGGCGAGAAGATCGCTGCCGCCGGTGTCCTGCTTCCGCTGTCGCAGAACGTTCTTGACTCCGAGCGCTACGGTACCCGGCACCGGGCGGCGATCGGCATCAGCGAGCAGACCGATGCAATCGTCGTGGTTGTCAGCGAGGAGACGGGCTCGATCTCGCTCGTGGTTCGTGGCCGCATCGAGCGCAACCTCACAGAGGAGCAGCTGCGCCGGCGACTCTTCAACCTGATCCGACCGCAGGCGCCGCGCAGGGCCGTGCCGCTGCTGCGCCGAACAATCGAGGGCAGGTGGCAGATGGATGGCGAGGTGCCCGAGCCGGACATGCCGATCGATCCCGACGCCCGCGTGGTGCGCAACCATCGATCTGACCAGGTCGTGCCGGCACCTCGGGAGCCGCGCGGCTGATGGGATTCCTGCTTCGCAACTGGCAGCTGAAAATCGGCGCCCTGGCCCTGGCCACGATCCTCTACACCGGGCTGGTCTTCTCCGGCTCGTTCAGCGAGAACACGATCCAGGTCCCCGTCAGCGGCACCAACCAGGCAGGCGACGCCTTCGTCCTGAGCGGCGACCTGGGCACGGTGGAGGTGCGGTATCGCGCCGCCAGCGATACACCGGCGAACATCACGGCCGATTCGTTCGTCGCCACGGTCGACCTCGGAGCCTACGACATGGACCAGGCACCCGATGCCCAGGTGCTTCCCGTGGACGTCACCTCGCTCATCGACGGCGTGGACGTGCTGGTGCTGAACCCGACCACGGTGACGGTCGAGATGGATCGGCTCGACGTGAAGGAGGTGCCGGTGAGAGTCGTGTCCGGGGACGTGCCGGACGGGCTCGACACGGGCCGGCCCCAGATCACGCCCGACACCGTGCAAGTGCGCGGCGCTGCCTCCCTGGTGAGGCTGGTGGACCATGCCGTAGCGCGCGTGAGAATCGATCCGTCGGGCATCGCCATCGACGCACCGGTGATCCTGGAGCCAGTCGACGTCGAGGGCCAGCCGGTGGCGCCGGTGGACCTCGACCCCGCCTCGGTGACGGTTCAGATCGATGTACAGCAGATCGAGACGAACAGGACCGTGCCGGTGCGCCCTGACATCAGCGGCACGCCGTCCGCCGGCTTCGCGCTCGAGGGGCTGCAGGTCGAGCCGTCGACGGTGACGCTGCGCGGCCTGCCCGAGGTGCTCAGCGAGATCGACGAGGTGCTGACCGAGCCGCTGAGCCTGGAGGACGCCTCGTCCGACCAGACGTTCGAAGCGCAGCTCAGCCTGCCCGAGGGAACGCGCATCGTCGAGCCAGGCCCGGACGCGGTCGCCACGGTCACTGCCACCATCGGTCCCTCCGTGTCCAGCCGCACGTTCGTCACCGGCGTCACCTGCACCGGTGCCGGCGACAATGCCTGCCTGCCGGCGTTCGACCAGGTGTCGGTGACGCTCAGCGGCGCAGCGGCATCCCTGAGTGCGCTCAGCGCGGTGGACGTGACCGTGACGGTGGATGTCGGCGGCCAGGGGCCCGGTACGTACGACCTCGTCCCGGCGCTGCCGCCGCTGCCGGACGGCGTCGAGCTCGTCGTGATCTCGCCCGGCAGCGTGCCGGTGACGGTCGTCGCCCCGGCGACACCGGCTCCGACCTCAACGCCCGCGCCCGCGCCGTAGATGCCGCGGCGCTTCGGCACGGACGGCATTCGCGGCGTCGTCGGCAGCGAGATCTCGGTCGACCTGGCCCTCGCGCTCGGCAAGGCGGTTGGCGAGCAGCTCGGCGGACCCGGCACCAGCGTCGTGCTCGGCCGCGACACGCGGCGCTCCGGCGAGATGCTCGCCGCAGCCCTCGCCTCGGGGCTGGCCGCCAGCGGGACCGACGTGGTCGACCTCGGCGTGGTGACGACCCCGTGCCTCGCGCATGCCAGCACGCGTACGCACGTCGCCGGAATCATGGTCTCAGCCTCCCACAATCCCGCGCAGGACAATGGGCTGAAGGTCGTCGCCGGCGGACGCAAGCTCGCAGACAGCGCCGAGGAGGAGCTCGAGCGCCTGATCGAGGGCGCCGGCGGGCTAGCCACCCGACGCAACGATGATGCCGGCCGCATACGCTCGGACCCGGCGGCGCTGGACGCATACCTGCGCCATCTCACGGACGCCGCCGGCGACGCCTTCGCCGATCTGCGTGTCGCCATCGACTGCGCCAACGGATCGGCCAGCGTCATCGGCCCCGACCTGTTCCGGTCGCTGGGAGCGGAGACGACCGTGCTGTTCGCGGCGCCCGACGGGCGGAACATCAACGACGGTTGCGGGTCGACGCATCCCGAGCGGCTGGCCGAGACGGTGGCGGCCGCAGGCCTCGACCTTGGCCTCGCCTTCGACGGCGACGCCGACAGGCTCATCGCCATCGACGAGCGGGGTGGCCTGGTCGACGGCGATGCGGTGATGGGGATCTGTGCGCTCGATCGGCTGGCGGACGGCACGCTGCGCAACAACCTGCTGGTGGCGACCGTCCTGAGCAACGGGGGGCTCGAGCGGGCCGTGCGCGGTGCGGGAGGCAGCATGATCCGAACCCCGGTCGGTGACAGGCACGTGTTCGAGGCCATGGAGCGCGAAGACGCGATCCTCGGGGGTGAGCAGTCCGGGCACATCATCTTCCGCGACAGGGCGACAACGGGCGACGGGCTGCTGACCGCCATTGAGCTCGTCCGGTCGCTGCGCGCGGCCCACGGCACGCCGCTCTCCGAGCTGGCCGGCCGCATTCCGAGGCTGCCGCAGGTGATGATAAACTCAGCCGTTCGTCGCAAGGACGGATGGATGGAGGACATGTCGTTCGCGGCCGCCGTGGAGCGGGCCAGCGGACGGCTGGGGGAGCGGGGACGAGTGCTGGTCCGCCCATCGGGCACCGAGCCCAAGATCAGGATCATGGTCGAGGGCGAGGACGCCGACGAGATTGACGAGATTGCCCGCGAGCTGGCTCGGCTCGCCGAGGCACGACTGAACTAGCCAGCCGGGAGCGAGGAGGGAACATGTGCGGCATCGTCGGGTATGTCGGACCGCGGGACGCCGCGCCGATCCTGCTCGAGGGCCTGCGTCGCCTCGAGTATCGCGGCTATGACTCGGCGGGGATCGCCGTCCTCACCGGCAAGGGCGAGGTCTTCGTGGAGAAGAAGGCGGGCAAGCTCTCCAACCTCACCGAGCACCTGAACGGGGATACCCCGCTTGGCGGCCCGGGCATCGGTCATACCCGGTGGGCGACCCACGGCCGCCCGAATGACACGAACGCCCATCCGCACACCGACTGCAGCGGCAAGCTGGCGCTGATCCACAACGGCATCATCGAGAACTACGCCGAGATCAAGGCCCGGCTCCAGGCCTCCGGCCATCGGTTCACCTCGGAAACGGACACCGAAGTCCTGGCGCATCTCATCGAGACCAAGTACGCCGGCGACCTCGTCGAGGCCGTGCGCGCCGCCCTGAACGAGGTCCGCGGCGCCTATGCCATCGGCGCCATGCACACGGATCATCCCAACAGGATCGTGGGGGCGCGGATGAACGTCCCGCTGATCGTGGGCCTCGGCGACGGCGAGGGGTTCCTGGCCAGCGACGTGCCGGCCATCCTCGAGCACACGAAGGACATGGTGCTCCTGCACGAGGGCGACATCGCTGACGTGACGCCTGACGGCACGCGCATCCTGACGCTGGACGGCACGACGGTGGAGCGCGACGTCACGAAGATCCGCTGGAACATCGAGGCGGCCGAGAAGGGCGGCTTCCAGCATTTCACGCTCAAGGAGATCTACGAGCAGCCGCACGCCATCCAGGAGTCGCTGCGCGGGCGGGTCGACGGCAGTGGCAACATCGTGCTGCCGGAGCTCGACGCCATCGAGGACAAGCTGCGCGCGGTGGAGCGGGTCTACATCGTCGGCTGCGGAACGGCGAGCTACGCGGCACACGTCGGCACGTATCTCATCCAGGACTGGGTGCGCCTGCCGGCGACCATGCAGGTCGGGTCGGAGATGCGCTACAGCCCGCCGCCGATCGATGACCGGACGCTCGTCATCAGCGTCAGCCAGTCCGGGGAGACGGCCGATACGCTCGCACCCCAGAAGCTGGCCGTCGAGCGCGGTGCGACCGTGGTCGTGGTCACCAACGTCGTGGGCAGCGCCATCACTCGCGAGGCCGATGCCGTCTGCTACCTGCAGGCCGGCCCCGAGATCGCGGTCGCCAGCACCAAGGCCTTCGTGACCCAGGTGCTCGTGCTCCAGATGATCGCGCTTCACCTGGCGCGTCTGCGCGGCACGCTCAGCGACCATCAGCTGCGGACGTTCGGCCAGGCGCTGCGCGAGCTGCCGCGGCTGGCGGCGGAGACCCTGAAGGTCGCGCCGCAGGTGAAGAAGCTGGCCGGCAGATACGCGGGAGTCCGTGACTTCATCTACATCGGTCGCGGAGTGGGCTTCCCCATCGCCATGGAAGGGGCGTTGAAGCTCAAGGAGCTCAGCTACGTCCACGCCGAGGGCTACGCGGCCGGCGAGCTCAAGCACGGGCCCATCGCCCTGCTGGACCCGGAGACGCCGCTGGTCGCGATCGCCACGAAGGGTGACATCTACGAGAAGATCGTCAGCAACGTGGCCGAGGCACGCGCTCGTGAGGCTCCGATCATCGCCATCGCCACCGAGGGCGACGACCAGATCGACCACTACGCCCACGACGTGATCTACGTTCCCGAGACCCTGGAGCCGCTCTCGCCGGTGATCTCCGTCCTGCCGCTGCAGCTGCTCGCCTATGAAGTGGCGGTCGCGCGCGGCACGGACGTCGACCAGCCTCGAAACCTGGCCAAGTCAGTCACGGTCGAATAGGGCGACGCGCGCCGCCCATGAGCAGCCACGAGATCGGCATCGACCTCATTGAGATCGAGCGGATCGTGCGGGTGCTGGGGCGCTTCCCCGAGCGCTTCCGGCAGCGCGTCCTGACCGACGCCGAGCGGCGCTACTGCGGCACGAAGGTGGAGCGCATCGCCGGGCGCTGGGCGGCCAAGGAGGCGGTGAGCAAGGTGCTCGGCCTGGGCGTGCGCGGCGTCGGTTGGCGGGAGATCGAGGTCCTGCCGGACCGGGCGGGCAAGCCGCACGTCTTCCTGCACGCGCGCGCGGCGCGTCGCGCGGAGCGCCTCGGCCTTGCCGACGTGAGCGTCTCGATCACCCACGAGCGGAGCATGGCGGCCGCGGTGGCCGTGGCGCACGGCGGAGACCCGGACGGCGGCTGACCGGGTGAGCGACGGGACGCGCCCGCGAAGCATCACCCAGCGCTGGGTGGCACAGCGGCTGCCGGAACGGCCCGGCCTCGCCCACAAGGGGACGTTCGGACGGCTGCTGGTCGTGGCCGGCTCGCTGGAGTACTCGGGCGCCGCGATCCTGACCGGGCTGGGCGCGGCCCGCGCGGGTGCGGGCCTGGTTTGCGTCGCAACTGCGGAATCGGTGGCAACCACGCTGGCAGGCGTCGTCCCCGAGCTGACCTGGATGCTCCTCGCAGAGGAGGCGCGGGGGCTCATCTCGCCTGCCGGCTGGCGCCGGCTCCTGACTGAATCGTCCGGCTACGATGCGGTGGTGATCGGACCCGGCCTCGGGCGCCAGCCCGCCACGCGGCGTAGAACGCGCAACCTCATCGCCGAGCTGCACCGCCCAGCGGTGGTCGACGCCGACGGCCTCAACGCGCTGGCCGACGTGCCACGCTGGTGGCAGTCGACTCGCGCCCCCCTTGTTCTGACGCCGCATCCGGGCGAGTTCGCTCGCCTCACCCGGGCCGACGCGCCCCCCGCGGACGACGCCGCGGCGAGAGC
>JBOGTC010000063.1:0-4404 GCA_050692055.1 Candidatus Limnocylindria bacterium
CGCCTGGGCTGAGCCGCCGGTAGGCGTCGCGTGCACGCTCGTCGGCGGCAGAGGCTCCGTAGCGGGCCAGCATGTCGCGCGAGCGCCAGCCGGCCAGGCGCATGAGGTCGCCCTCGGTGCCGCCGGCGGCCAGCCACTGATGGGCGTAGGTGTGGCGGAAGACGTGGGGGTGGAGGTCATCGATGCCGGCCTGGCGACCGCGGCGGCGCACGAGCTGCAGCACGCTGTTGGCGGCCAGCGCTCCCTTGCGTCCCAGCCACAGTGCCTCGAGCGCGGCGTGCGGGTGCCGCACGCGCAGGCGGAGGTAGCGATCCAGCGCCTGGGCCGTCTTGTGGCCGAACGGGCAGGAGCGCGCGCGGCGGCCCTTGCCCATCACGATGGCCACGTCGTGGTCGAAGTCGATGTCGGTCACCTTCAGGCCCACCAGCTCGGCGCGGCGCATGCCGCTGTCGATCAGCAGCCGGACCAGCGCCGTGTCGCGGCGCGCGTCGAAGTCGCTCCCGGCGCAGGCCCGCAGCAGCGCCGCCAGCTCCTCCTCGCGCAGGACGGCCGGCGGCTGTTCGGGCACCTGCGGCGGGCGCATGCGCTCCATCGGCGAGTGGGCCAACTCGTCCTCGTCGACCAGCCAGGCGAAGAAGCTGTGCAGGCTGCGGTAGCGGTTGCTGACGGTGGCCGGCGCCTGGCCGCGCTCGGCGAGGTCGACCAGCCAGGCCTCGATGTGCTCGCGCCGGATGGCGCCCACCGCGGTCGGCATGCCGTGGCCGGCCAGGAAGCGCCCGAACAGGTCGACCGCGTCGAGGTAGGTCTCGACGGTGCGCGGGCTCTTGTTGCCGGCACGCAGGTGACGCAGGAAGCTCGCGCGTGCCGCGTCCGTCGTAAGATGGGCGGGCTGCGAGCCGGCCGGAGGGCCGCCCGCGGCGAGGGTTGCAGGCATTTGCGAGGCCATTTCCGAAGCAGGATGTGTGATCGGATCATGGTGTATTCGAGCGTTGTAGTCAATCCTCTGGACCGGCCGAATCGGAGTTAGGCGCGTTCGCTGAGCACGGAAGCGGTCGAGAGCGTCGGGGCGTGGCGCAGCCTGGTAGCGCGCCTGCTTTGGGAGCAGGAGGTCGCCGGTTCGAATCCGGCCGCCCCGACCAGCTTCACCAGCGGCGACGGGAGGACGACCCACGAGCATGAGCGGCAGGCCCGATGCGCGTGGCGAGAGCCGGCCTCATCCGTCCGTCCCTCTCGCGCCCACCGCCGGCCTGTACCGCGTGGCGAAGCGCACCCTCGACCTGGGAGCGGCCGGCACGGGCCTGGTGCTTCTCTCCCCGATCCTGGGGGCCATCGCCATCGCCGTGCGCCTCCAGTCTCCAGGGCCGGTGCTGTTCCGGCAGGAGCGGATCGGCATCGGCGGACGGCCATTCACGCTCTTCAAGTTCCGCAGCATGGACGAGCGGGCGGACGAGGAGGAGCATCGCGCCTACGTCTCGCGTCTCCTGCGGCGCGACGTGACCGAGAGCGGCGACACCTGGCAGCCGATCACCGCCGATGCGCGAGTCACCCGCGTCGGCTACTTCCTGCGCCGGTCCCACCTCGATGAGCTGCCGCAGCTGCTCAACATCCTGCGCGGCGAGATGAGCCTGGTCGGCCCCCGGCCGCCGATCCCCTACGAGGTTGAGCTCTACGAGCCGTGGCACCTGCGCCGGCTATCGGTCAAGCCCGGCCTCACCGGCCTGTGGCAGGCGACCGCGTGGGGCCGGCTCAGCTTCGACGAGGGCGTTCGCCTGGACGTGGAGTACGTCGAGCGCCGATCGTTCTGGCTCGACCTGCGCATCCTCGGTCGCACCGTGTGGCAGATCGCGACCGGCCGCCAGTTCTAGCCTACGCGCGTCGCGCGGCGTCGCGTAGCGGCACGTGGCGCGGCGCGGCGGCGGGCGCTCCATCCTGTCAGTCGCCCTTAGATGACCCCATCAACGTGCGGATGGTGCAAATTGGCCGGCCATCGCCACCCGCCAGCCGTCCCATGGGTAGCCCAACGTGCACCGGCCGACAGTTAGCGCTGTCATCAAGCCATTCCGGCGAGCGGGTCCTCGCCCAAGTTGCACCAGCCGACAATTGCGTGGCTCATCGCCGGATCGGGCCACTCGACGCCACGGGTTACCCGGCTGGCGCGCTCAGTGGCGGCTTTTCACGATCGAGGGTCGCTCGGCATCACGCGGCGCGCTCAGGATCACGCTCCGGCTCGGCATCACGCGGCGCGCTCAGGATCCCGGCCGCCACGATCGCTCCGATGCCCAGCAGGAACCAGGTCATGAAGGCCACGCTGTTGGCTTCCAGTAGCATGGTGGTGATCGAGTTCGCGACGAGCGCCGCGATCCCGCCGGACATCCCGCCCAGCATGACCCGCACCCATCCGCGGCTGCGCCGCGCGGCGCGCACGATGGGCACGAACGCGGCCAGCCCGGCGGCCGCGAACGCGATCGTGCCGAGCAGGCCACTCTCCACGAGCAGATGCAGCCAGAAGTTGTCGACCGTGGTCTGCTCAGGGTCGCCGAAGAGCGCATCGGTCTGGTACTCGGCATAGACCGGCGTGCCGAGCAGGCTGGCCGCGGCGCCGCCGTAGCGGCCGGGGCCGACCCCGACGAGGGGATGGTCGCCGATGATGGGCACGGCGTTTACCACGAACAGGGTGCGCAGGTCCTTGCCACGCCCGATCTCCGCGATGCGCGCGATCGTGGACTCGATGAGATTGGGCTCCTCGGCCGGCCCTGGCGGCGGCTGCTGGGGAGCGGTGGGGGGCGGAGGCGGCACGTCGGCGAACATGCCGCGCGGCGTGAGCATGGCGAGGCCCAGGCCCAGCGCCGCCACCACCACACCAACCGCCAGTGCCCGCCAGCTCACCAGCAGGACCCCCACGCTGCCGCCCACGAGCAGGCCTCCCCACGCCCCGCGCGAGAAGCTCAGGTAGAGCGGGACGAAGAACAGGAGCGCCAGCGCCACGGCGGCGAGCCGCTGGCGCGGGTTGTGGAGTGACGTGATGCCAAAGATGGCGAACGGGATGCCGCCGATGAGCACCGCGCCGAGGGTGTTCGGGTCGCTGAAGATGGAGGCCAGGCGGATCACCTCGCCGTATCGGCCCTGCCAGGCGGTCAGCCCGAAGAGGTTGGGGTCCAGCAGCGCCTGGCCCAGCCCACCCAGCGCGGCGACGGTGACGATGCCGATGAAGACCGCGGTGGCGACCAGCGCGTGGCGGACGCTGAACCCTGCCAGGCGCGGCAGGTAGAAGCAGGCGGCGGCGTCGAGCGTCATGCCCAGGCCGAGCACCACGGCCGCGATCGGTACGGCGTTGACCAGGGCCGAAACGCCGGAGAGCGCAACGAAGGCCAGGAGCGCCACGGTGACCGGATGCCGGAAGGCGGCCAGCAGCCGTCCCTCGGCCCAGGCGCGAATCGCCAGCGCGGTCCCCACCGTCAGGAGCAGCGCCTCGGACAGGAAGTTGGCGAGCGCGCCGATGTCGGCCGGCAGCCACGGCGCCAGGATGTATCGGTCGAAGAGCGGGCTGATGACCACCAGCACCACGACCGTGCGTGGCCACCGCATGCTGGCGAAGGCCAGCAGCACCGCGAGGCCAATGCCCACGATGACGAGGCCGGGAATCGAGACCGGGGCCACGAGGACCGCGGCGACGAGCAGGCCCATGACGGCGGCGACGGTGAGGAGCGCGGCGGACGAGGGGCGCCATGAGATGAACGTGCCGGGTCCGTGGGGCAGGGTCAGCGCGTCGTCGCTCATCGGGCGCTGATCGGCAGGTCGAGCAGTTGCATGATCTCCTCGGCGCGCCGCCGCCACGAATTGCGCTCCGCCGCGGCGCGAGCGGCGGCGCTCCAGGCGACGAGCCTGTCGGATTCGGCGGTCATGAGCTGGGTGATGCCGTGCAGCAGGCCATCCACGGTATCGGGGACGATGAGGCCGGCTCCGGCGTCACGCACGATTCGCGTCGTCTCCTGTGTATCGGTGACGAGCAACGGCCGGCCATATCCGAGGTATTCAAGCACCTTGATCGGCACCGCGAGGTCATTGTAAGGGGTCTTGCGGCGCGGAGTGACCGATGCCCGAACCGCGGGCAGCAGGCGATCGATCTGGGCTCCGGCGGCACGCTCGACGCGCAACCAGCCGGGATGAGCCGATGGGATGGGCTCGTCCGCCGGCGCGACCCACACCAGCCGGGCGTCGATCCCGGATTCGATCGCGCGGGCCATGGCCTGCATCAGGATGTCGCCACCGTGCGCCGCATAACGCAGCGATCCCACGAACAGCAGGCCGCGGGCCTCCGGATCGAGCGGCACGGATGCCCCGAGCCGCGCTCCCGGAGGCAGGAGCAGCGCGTTCCGCGAGCGCCGCGCCCCCAGCACCGCGGCG
>JBOGTC010000064.1:0-58380 GCA_050692055.1 Candidatus Limnocylindria bacterium
ATCTCGCCTTCCTCGGCGAGCCACTTGTAGAACTGCTGCAGCGAGCGGTAGCGGTTGGCGAGGGTCGCCGGACGCTGTCCACGCTGGCCCAGGTCGACCAGGAAGGCCTCGATGTGCTCGCGGCGCAGCTCGGTCAGCTCCGGCATGCCGGCGCCGGCGGCGAAGACGGCCAGCAGGTCGATGGCGGCCGCGTAGGTGACGCGCGTCGACGGCGAGCGGTTCTCGGCGGCCAGGTGGCGCAGGAACGAGTCGCGCAGTGGACCCACCACGCTGGCCGCGCTAGAATCGGCGTCTGGGAGAGGGGTTCTGGCCACGGCGTGGAGCCTCAACTGCGGGTCTCAACTACCGACAGTTATACGCTCGACAAGCGCTGTGGTCAACTCCTCCCCCGGACCGAAACACAGTCACTCGCTCAAAGCGAGCGTGAATCGGTCCAAATCGAGTGGGCGCCTAGCTCAACGGCAGAGCAAGTGACTCTTAATCACTAGGTTCAGGGTTCGAATCCCTGGGCGCTCACCACGTAGCTCCACTCCATCGCGGACCGGCCTGACCGGCTGGTCTGTTCGCGTGCGCCCCCGGCGCTCATCTCGTGGCTCGTCGCTCGTCGCCCGTGGCTTGTCACCAGATTCAGATGGGGGCTGCACGAAACGCGACCACGAGGCCCCCTCGTCGCCACGCCGCCGACCGTCCCGGCCCGCGGCCAGCGACGGCTGATACCATGGCCAGCCATCCGGCCGGGAGCGCACCGATCGCGCGGATAGGCGCGGATCGACGCCCGGCCAGCCTCACGATCCGAAACGACAGGAGCATGCGGATGCCCCACGTCCCCATCGAGCGGCACGCCCTGGACAATGGGCTCCGCGTGACCCTGTCGCCCGACCGTCGTGCCCCGATCGTCGCCGTCAACCTGTGGTACGACGTTGGCAGCAAGCACGAGAAGCCGGGCAAGACAGGGTTCGCGCACCTGTTCGAGCACATGATGTTCCAGGGCTCGGCGAACGTCGCAAAGACCGAGCACTTCGCCCTCATCCAGGGCGTGGGGGGCACGCTCAACGCGAGCACATGGCTGGATCGCACCAACTACTTTGCGACGCTGCCCAGCCATGAGCTCGAGCTGGCCCTGTGGCTGGAGGCTGACCGCCTGGGCGGCCTGCTGCCGGCGATGACGCAGGAGAAGCTCGACAACCAGCGCGACGTGGTGAAGAACGAGCGCCGCTTCAGCGTCGACAACCAGCCATACGGCGACTGGGACGAGCGAATGCAGGCCGCCATCTACCCGGAAGGCCATCCCTACCACCATCCGACCATCGGGTCCATGGAGGATCTCTCGGCTGCCTCGCTCGACGACGTGGCCAGCTTCTTCGCGGCCCACTACGCGCCGAACAACGCGGTCCTGACCATCGCCGGCGACTTCGACCCCTGGGCGGCGCTCGAGATGGTCGGGCGGCATTTCGGACCGATACCGGCGAATGCGGAGATGCCGCCCGATCCGGACATGGCCGTCGCCGCCAGCCTGGGCGGCGAGGCTCGTCAGATCGTGCCCGATCGTGTCCCGCTGCCCCGCATCTACGCCGCCTGGCGCATGCCGACCTTCGGGACCGGTGCCTTCGACGCGCTCGAGGTCGCCGGCGACGTGCTCGGCACGGGACGCGGCTCTCGTCTCTACGGCAGCCTCGTGCGCGAGCAGCGCCTGGCGCAGGACGTCTCGGTCTTCGCCTTTCCGCTGGTCGGCGGCGCCAGCATGTTCGCGCTGTGGGCGACGGCGCGCCCGGCCGTGGAGGTGGATCGGCTCGAGACGGCGCTCTTCGGCGAGATCGATCGGCTCGGGACCGCGGGACCGTCTGATGCCGAGCTCGAGCGCGCTCGCAATTTGCACGCCTCGGCCGTCGAGTCGGCGCTCGAGCGGCTGAGCGAGCGAGCGGACCGATTGAGCATGTACGCCTGCCTGTTCGACGATCCGGAGCGCATCAACGCCGAGGTCAGCCGCTATGCGATGGTGAGCGCCCAGCGGGTGGCCGATGCGGTGCGGACGACCCTGGTACCCGACAACCGCGTGGTGATCACGTACCTGCCGGAGGGCGGATGACCGCGCCCAACGCCATGCGGCCGGCCTCCGGCGCCCCGCGCCCGTATCACTTTCCGGATTTCGAGCGCCAGGTCCTCTCCAACGGGCTGACCGTGTGGCTGGTACCGCTCGCCGGCCGGGCCATGGTCAACGCGCATCTCATCCTCGATGCCGGGGCGGCCGCGGAGCCCGAGGAGCAGGCCGGCGTCGCCGCCCTGACCGCGCGGCTGCTCGTGACGGGCACCCAGCGCCTCGACGCCGCGGCCTTCGCCGTGGCCACCGAGCGGCTCGGGATCGAGGTCAGCAGCGAGTCCTCGTGGGACAGCGCCCGGGCCGGCTTCGCGACCCTGACCGAACATCTCGAGGCCGGGCTCGAGCTGCTGGCCGAAATGGTGTGCACGCCGCGCCTCGACCCCGGCGAGTTCGAGCGCCTCAAGGCCGAGCGCCTCAACGACATCCTGCAGGCCCGGTCCGATCCCGGCCGGCTCGCGGACGAGATGTTCATCCGTCATGCCTATGCCGACTCAACCCCCTACGCGCGCCTCTCGGCAGGGGCGCCCGAGACGGTCGCCTCGCTGGGAGTCGAGGACGCGCGGGCCCACCACGCCACGCGCTGGGCTCCCACATCGGCGCACCTGGTCCTGGCCGGCGCCATCGAGCCCGACGCGGCGTTGCGGGCAGCGCAGGCGCGGTTCGGGGATTGGAACGGCACCGGTGTCGGGCATCGCCAGCTCGAGCCACAGCCGGGCGGCGGACGCCGGGTGGTGCTCGTCGATCGTCCCGGATCGGTCCAGAGCGAGCTGCGCGTGGGCCACCTCGGGATCGACCGCTACGACGAGCGCTTCTTTCCGGCCATGGTCATGTCGGCGCTGCTGGGCGGGGTCTTCAACAGCCGCCTGAACCTTCGCCTGCGCGAGGAGCTGGGCTACACGTACGGCGCGCGCTGCGGGTTCGATCCGCGACGCTTCGCCGGCCCGTTCACGGCCAACGCGGCGGTCCAGACCGAGGTCACGGTGCCGGCCATCCGCGAGCTGCTCGGCCAGCTCGATCGCATTCGAGGTGCGCCACCCGGCGATAACGAGTTGCGCGAGGTGCGCGATTTCCTCGTGGGCGTCTTCCCTCTGCGTTTCGAGACCACCGGCGGCGTGGCGTCGGCCATGGAGCCAATGGCCGTCTACGGCCTGGCCGACGACTGGTGGCACGCGTATCGCGGGCGGCTGGAGGCGGTCAGCGCGGCCGATGCCCATTCAGCGGCGACGGACCTGATCCGGCCTGACGAGCTGCTCATCCTGGTTACCGGGGATGCCGAGCGGATCCGCGTCGAGCTCGAGCAGGCGGACTTCGGGCCGATAGAGGTGCTGACCGCCCCTTAGACGTCCGGGTCGGTGGATTCCGTGGACTCTTCGGTCCGAGATGGCTCGCGGGGCCAGCGCAGGGCGAAGACCGCCTGCGGTCGACGTTGCTCCAGATGAATCGACCCGCCCATCGCTCGCATCGTGGCGTGAACGAGATAGAGTCCCAGCCCCAGCCCTCGTCCCGCGGCGACACGGTCCCGGAAGAGACGGTCCGCGATCCCGTCGTCGATCCCCGGGCCGGCGTCGATGACCCGCAGGAGCACGGTCTCGCCGTCGCTGGCCTCGATGCGGACCGGTGAGCCGGGGTCGGAGTAGCGATCTGCGTTGGTGAGCAGGTTGGTGATCGCCTGCTCGGCCAGGTGACGGTCGCCCACCGCGTGCAGGTCGTCGGGCATGGTCAGCTCGACCTCCCGCTCCGAGCCGCGCGCTCGCAGGCGCTCGATCGCCGCCTCGGCTGCCGCCCGCAGAGAGAAGCGTTCGCGGTGCGCCTCGATGCGGCCGGTATCGGCCCGGGAGTACAGCTCGAGGCGCTCGAGGATGCTGATCGCTGCGTTGACCGACTCGAGCGCGCGGCGTGCGTGGTCGGCGGTCTTCGCCGACAGCTCGGGATCCCGGCCGGCGAGCTCCATGCGCGCCTTGGCGACCGCCAGCGGGTTGCGCAGCTCGTGCGCCACGAAGCTCGCGAAGCGAGACAGGCGGCGGCGCTCATCCTCCTCCCTGCTCACGTCCCGCAACAGCAGCACGCAGCCACCACCGGGGATCGGCGAGCCCTCGACATCGACGATCAGGTCACGGCCTGACATGGGGATTCGGATCGTGAGGCGCCGGCGGAAGGCATCGCGCTGGGCCTGCACCTGCGGCCACTCCTCGGGGGGCAGCACCAGGCCTCGCTCGTCGCGTGGCTCGGCGACGCGAGCCCAGTCCTCGAGCGGACGCTCGAAGAAGCTCCGACCGAAGAGCCGCAGTGCCGCCCGATTGCCGTAGGTGCCGAGCAGCCGGTCGTCGTACACGATGAGCGGCTCCTGGATGGCCTCCGCCACCTCCTCGAGCCGGGCACGGTCGCGCTCGGCATCGGCTAGGGCGCTGTCGAGCTCGACGCGCGTCTGCACCAGCTCGCGACGGCGGATCTCAGCCTGTCGCTGCGCCTCCTCCGAGGTCTCGCGCGCGCGCTCCGCGAACTGACGGTCGTGCTCTGCCTGATAGACCAGCAGGATGAGGAACGGCGAGCCGATGAGGAAGGCCGCCAGGCGGATCGACTCGGCGATCGACGTCCCGGTCGAGCCGTTCGGCCCCACGACGAAGGCGAGCAGCAGCGCCGCGCTGGCCAGCCACGCGTAGCTTGCGGCACCGGCCCCCAGGGTGAGGCCGATGAGCGCGATGGCAAGGACGAGAAGCACCGTGACCGGAGACTCCGCCCCGACCATGCGGCCGAGCAGCGCGGCTGCGAGCGCCACTGCGATGCCGAGGAGCGCACCGAGAATCGCCCGTCGATTCGGCCTGAGGAGCTGCACGGTGGTCGGATCCCTCGCGGTCGGCTGAGCGCCGAAGCCTAGCACCGGCCGGGTTCTGCCTCCCGGGCAGCGGAGCGTCGCCTGGCCCGGACGAGCCGTTCGCGCGCGGCCGCGATGCGACGCCATGGCTTGCCCGCGACTCGTCGCGGATCGAGGGCGTCGGGATGATCGCCTCGCGCGATCTCGGCCAGGATCGCGGAGGCACGATCGAGCTGCCCCACCTCCGTGAGCAGCTGGACCAGGCTGAACAGGCGGCCGGGCTCGGTGATGGGCTCGGCCGCCACGCGCTCGACGAGCTCGGCCGCGCGCCCGCTGTTGCCGGCGCGCCGATGCGCCACGATGGCGGCCCGTACGTCGCTGAACGTGGGCTCGAGCTCCAGCGACTCCATGAAGTTCAGCAGCAGCTCCGCGTTCTCCGCGCGACCGTCGATCGGCCCGCGCCGGACGTGCGCCTCGCGGTACTCGGCCAGCAGCGCGCGCAGCTCGCGCTCGGCCCATCGTCGCTGCGTCGAGGCCGGCTCATAGCGCTGAGCGATGCGGCCGAGCATGACCGCGCCCCGCAGCTCCTCGCCCGCGGCGAGATAGGCGTCGCGGAGCCCTGCTCGCGAAACGGACTCGAAGCTCGGCTCCAGCTCGACGAGGCGCTCCAGCGCGCCGAGCCAATCGTCCACGCGGCCGCGCTCGCGGTAGTGCTCGGCGGCGTAGCGCAGCCAGTAGCGCTCGGAATGGTCGCGCCAGTCCTGGCCGGCGATGTGATGCTCCACGATCCATCGACGCTGCGCCGTGGGACCGGCCAGGAAGATCTCGGCCGGGACACGGAAGCCGGCCACGCTGCGCCACTGCGGCTGATGCCAGGGGCTCGGCGGGCCGGGCTCCGCGCCGCGTCGCGCGCGATGCGGCCGGGCGGATGGCGCATCTCCCGGCTCCAGCGGCCAATCCAGCGTCGCCGCACGTCCCCCCTCGAGCGCATGGTCGTAGTGCAGCCGTCGCAGCGGATCGCGCAGCTCCGCCCAGGCGCGATTGAGGATCGAGGTCCGCCGCGTCGCGATGTCGGAAGACGGCGCACGGTCAGGATGGTGGCGCAGGACGGCCTCGCGGAAGGCGGACCGCAGCTGGGCGGCGGTCGCCGATGGCTCGGTTCCGAGCACGGCGTAGTAGTCGCGCGGCTCGGTGCGGGCAGGCGTCGCGGGGGCCATTCGATCGAGTCTAGCGTGCTGCCACGCTCGCCTGAGAGTCGCTATGCTGCGCCCATGGTCGCCACGCCCAGCTCCGCGGCGCCTCGAGCCGGCCATCTGCTGATCATCGGCGGCGCGGAGGACAAGCTCCGCCAGCGCCAGATCCTGACGCGCTTCTTCAGCCTGGCCGGCGGGGCCGATGCGCGGGTGGTGGTGATCTCGACCGCCTCCTCGCTGGGCGACGAGGCGACCGACCTCTATCGGTCCCTGTTTCACCAGCTCGGGATCGGCGACGTGCGCGGGCTGCGGCCGCTGGTGCGCGCCGATGCCAACGACCGCCACCTCGTGGACCAGCTCGACGACGCCACCGGCATCTTCATGACGGGCGGCAACCAGCTGCGGCTCTCCAGTGTCATCGGCGGCACGTTGCTGGGCAGGGCGCTCACCGAGCGCCACCGGGACGGCGCCATCGTGGCTGGGACCAGCGCCGGGGCGTCCGCGCTCGCCAGCCACATGGTCGCCTTCGGCACCAGCGGGACGACGCCCAAGCAGCGGATGACACAGATGAGCGCCGGCCTCGGCCTGCTACCGGGCGTGCTCATCGACCAGCATTTCGAGCAGCGCAACCGGATGGGCCGGCTGCTGGCTCTTGTGGCGCAGTCGCCGTCACTGCTCGGCATGGGCATCGACGAGGACACCGCCGCCCTGGTCAGTCCCAAGGGCGTGCTCGAGGTGCTCGGCAAGGGCTCGGTCACCATCCTCGATCCCGCCCAGATCCAGACCGATGCCTACGAGGTCAAGCGCCATCGGCCGATCATGGTCTCCGGCGTGGTCCTGCACTCGCTGCCGTCGGGATACCGATACGACCTGGGCAAGCGGCGCCTCATGGCTCCCCTGCGGCCGGTGAGCGCCACCGACCGCGAGCTCGCGTCGCTTGCCTCCGCCGGGCGCCAGACCCGCCGTCTGATTCAGCGCATCGCCGCGCAGGGGACCGACGATACGGCGCGCGAGCGTTCCCCGCGCCGCGCCCTGCGTGCACGGCGCGTCGAGGAGGAGGCGAGCGAGTGACCCGCGCCGCGCCGACAAGCGCCGAACGCACGGCGGCCCGCCGCGCGAAGCGCGACGGCAGGCCGCCGGGCGCGCAGGCCAGCCCTGACCTGCGGATCATCGAGACCCGCGTCTACCGCGGCCCGAACTACTGGAACTACGACCCCGCCATCAAGCTCATCGTGGAGCTCGGCACCCTCGAGTACTTCCCCTCGAACACGATCCCCGGCTTCGTGGACGCCCTGCTCGAGATGCTGCCGGGAGTTGGCCAGCACTCGTGCTCGACCGGCAAGGCCGGCGGGTTCGAGCAGCGGCTGCGGGAGGGCACCTGGGCCGGCCACGTGGCCGAGCACGTCGCGCTCCAGCTGCAGCGCGAGGCCGGCACGGAGGTCGGGCGCGGAAAGACCCGAGGAACCGGCGAGCCAGGCCGTTACCACGTCGTCTATTCGTACGGCGAGGAGAGCGTGGGCCTGGCGGCCGGGAAGCTGGCCGTGCGCCTCGTCAACCATCTTGTCGAGGCGGAGCCTGGCTTCGATTTCGGCGTCGAGCTCGAGAGTCTCATCCTGCTCGCCGAGCGAGCCGCGTTCGGCCCGTCGACCCAGGCGCTCCTTGACGAGGCCGCGCTGCGCGACATCCCGTGGATCCGGCTCAATGAGCAGTCGCTGGTGCAGCTGGGTCACGGCGTCCACCAGAAGCGGATTCGGGCCACGATGACGAGCGCCACCCCGTCCGTGGCGGTCGACATCGCGGGCGACAAGAAGCTCACCAACCAGCTGCTGGCGGCGACCGGCGTGCCCGTGCCGCGCTCTGCCATCGTGCGCGATGACAACAGCGCGGTCGCGGCAGCCGGGCGCATCGGCCACCCGGTGGCGGTCAAGCCGCTCGACGGCAACCACGGGCGTGGCGTCATGCTCAATCTCCTCGACGATGCCGCGGTGCGTGACGGCTATCGCGTGGCCCGCGGGCAGAGCCGCGGCGGCGCTGTCGTGGTCGAGAGCTACCTGACCGGCAACGACTATCGCTGTCTCGTCATCGGCGGGATCCTGCGTGCCGTGGCGCAGCGCGTGCCGGCCCACGTCGAGGGAGATGGCAAGCACAGCCTCACCACGCTGGTCGACGCCACCAATGCCGACCCGCGACGTGGCATCGGCCACGAGAAGGTGCTGACCCGGATCAAGATCGACGATGAGGCCATCGCCTACGCTCGCGAGCAGGGATTCGAGCTTTCTGACGTGCCGCCGAAGGGCCAGCGGATCTATCTGAAGCGCACCGGCAACATGAGCACCGGGGGCATCAGCATCGACCGCACCGAGGAGATCCATCCCGACAACGCGGAGATCGTGGAGCTTGCCGCCCGCGTGGTGGGCCTCGATATCGCGGGCATCGACGTCGTCTGTCCCGACGTGAGCCAGCCGATGCGCGAGACCGGCGGCGGGATCGTGGAGGTCAACGCCGCTCCGGGGTTCCGCATGCACACGCATCCAACCGAGGGCGAGTCCCAGTACGTCGCCAAGCCGGTGATCGACATGCTCTTCCCGCCTGGCGCCGACGCGCGCATCCCTATCGTCTCGGTCACCGGCAGCAACGGCAAGACGACCACGGCGCGGATGATCAGCCACATCATGAAGGGGATGGGGCGCAAGGTCGGCCTGACCAGCACCGACGGCATCTTTGTCGACGGCCGCATGGTGCGAAAGGCCGATGCGTCGGGCCCGAAGTCGGCCTCGATGGTGCTGCAGAACCCGACGGTCGACTTCGCCGTCTTCGAGGTGGCTCGCGGCGGCGTGCTGCGCGAAGGTCTCGGCTACCACCGCAACGACGTCGGGGTCGTCCTGAACGTGACCGGCGACCATCTCGGCCTGGGCGGCATCACCTCGATCAAGCAGCTCGCCGAGGTCAAGCGCGTCGTCGTGGAGGCCGTGCCGCGTGACGGCGTGGCGGTCCTCAACGCGGACGATCCGCTGGTGGTCACCATGGCGCGCCACTGCTCTGGATCGATCATCTACTTCTCGATGGACCCGGAGAACGAGAGGATCAAGTTCCAGGCGGCGCGCGGCCGGCGATCGGTGACGCTGGAGCAGGGCCGCAACGGCGAGATGATCGTCCTGCGCCACGGCCGCAAGTCGATGCCGCTGGCCTGGACCCATCTCCTCCCGGCGACGTTCGAAGGGCGGGCACGGATGAACGTCCAGAACGCCATGGCCGCCGCGGCGGCGGCGTGGGCAGCGGGCGCGCACCTGCACGACATCCGGCAGGGTCTGCGCACGTTCACGACCTCGTACTTCATGGCACCCGGACGGCTCAACATGTTCGAGCTGGACGGATACCGGGTCGTCGTGGACTACGCTCACAACCCGCCGGCCATGGAGGCTCTGGGCGAGTTCGTGGACCGGCTGGCCGAGCCGTCACCGGGCGGTGCGCGCGGGCTGGTCACCGGCCGACGCATCGCCGTGGTGGCGACCGCCGGCGATCGCCGCGACGAGGACATCCGGGAGCTGGGCCGCATCGCGGCGCGCTACTTCGACTCGATCGTGGTGCGCGAGGACGCGAACAATCGTGGCCGACCGCGAGGTGACACGGCAGCGCTGATCGAGACGGGCGTGCGCGAGGCCATGGCGAACGGCGCTCGCTGCAGCGGGCTCGAGACGATCATCGACGAGCTCGATGCCACCCGTCATGTCCTCGACGCGGGGGACGATGGCGACCTCATCGTGCTGTGCGTCGACTATGCCAACGCGGTGTGGAAGGAGCTGCAGCGCCGGCAGCACGGCGGCGCGAGCGAGAGCGACGGGTCAGCGCTGCGCGCCGTCGTCGGCGTCGAGGGCATCGACGACGAGGTCGACCTGGAGCTCTGAAGCTCATCATCCCTGGTCCGTCTGCCTGCCCAGGACCGCGCGCAGGCGATCGCTGGTCATCGGCTCGAAGCCTTCCGCGGCGAGCCACGCCAGGATCTCGCCGCGCTCGCTGTGAGCCATGATCGCCACCACGTCTCCGCGCCGCGCCCGTTCGAGCAGGGCCTGCAGCGAGGCGAGCTCCGTCGCGCAGGCGGGGATCTCGCCGCGGTAGCCGCCCTCGACCGCCCCGGCCCTGAGCAGCGCGTTCATCTCCTCGAGATCGCGCCCGCGCAGGTAGTGGCGCTTCTCGGCGATGACCAGGTCGTCGGCACCGCTGCCCGCCAGCACGCCGAGCGCATGGAGGATCTCATCGGTCCGGTCGCCGGCCGTGCCGTAGCCGAGCCGTATCTTTCGGGGACCGGCCAGCGCTCGGCAGACCTCGAGCAGCCCGCGCAGGCCGGCCTCGTTGTGTGCGAAGTCGATGAGCACCAGCACACCGCGGCGCTCGAACAGGTTCAGGCGGCCGGGGTTGGCGTCTGCGCCGGCACCGAACGAGCGCAGGCCGTCGGCGAGCTCGGGGTGCGGAATGTGGAGCGCATCACAGGCCGCCGCCGCGGCCAGGGCGTTCGCGATGTTGTACCGCGACAGGCCTGCGAACGTGACCGCCAGGTCGGCCGCCCGGGCCAGGCGCACGGGTCGACGGCCGGCGCCGCGCAGGACGAGCCAGCCACGCTCGAGGACCGCCGCTCGTCCACCGCCGTCGAGCGCCTCTTCAACCCGGGACGAGGCTGGCTCCAGGCTGAAGGCATACCACTGTGCGCGCGTCTCGCGTCGCATGGCCCAGGCGAGCGGGTCGTCCGCGTTCAGCACCGCCCAGCCCTCGCGCTTGGTGATGCGCACGATGGCGCCCTTCACCTCCGCCAGCTCATCCAGCGTGTCGATCCCCTGCAGGCCCAGGTGATCCGCGCTCACGTTCGTCACCACGCTGACGTCATTCGCCGCGTAGCCGATCCCGCGCAGCAGGATCCCTCCGCGTGCCGTCTCGAGCACCGCAAGGTCGAGCCCGCGCTCGGAGAGCACGCGCCCCGCGCCACCGAAGCCCGTCCAATCCCCCGCCTCCACCAGGTCGCCGTTGATGAAGATCCCGTCGGAGTTCGTCATCCCCACCCTGCGACCGGCGGCGGCGGCGACGTGGGCGATGAGGCGCGTGGTGGTCGACTTGCCGTTCGTGCCGGTCACGGCCACGATCGGCACGTGTGGGCGTGGCACGTGCGGCAGCGGGCCCAGCGCCACGGCGCGCAGGCCACTCAGCTCGCGACGCTCGCTCGAGCGCTTCAACGCCAGTCGCGCGGCCGACGCTCCTATCGCCTGCGACACCGTCCGCCGCCGCCACGGGTAGGCGACGAGCGCGCGGCGGCGGTCCACCGACTGGCGAGACGTGATGCTCGGCGCCGGCATGTCGAGCGCCACGTGCAGCCGGCGGATGGCCAGGCCGGCCGAGGCCGCCGCCTCGGACGCTGCCCCGGGGGCATCGGCCTGGAACTCGAGCTTCACCGCGGGTCGGCTGAAGAACCGGTTCGGGCCATCCAGGACGCGCAGCTCGAGGAGCTTCACCTCGGACTCGCGTGACGCGCCCGGTCGCGGCATGGCCGGGAGTATACGATCGGGTCATGGCCGATCTGTCCACCCTCCGCCGCGCGGTCGAGGCACAGCGTCTCCGGTTCGAGATTGAGCTCGAAGCCCTCGTCAACATCGACTGCGGCTCCTACACGCCAGGCGGCGTGAACCGAGTCGCGGACTTCTGCAGCGATGCGCTTCGCCGTCTCGGAGCCGATGTCGAGCGAACTCCGCATCGGCCCGGCGCAGGCGAGGCGCCGCTTGGCGACCTGGTCATCGGGCGGCTGGCCGGCGACGGCCCGCGGCTGCTCCTCATCGGTCACATGGACACCGTCTTCGATCCGGGCACCGTCGCCCAGCGCCCGTTCCGGCGGCAGGGCGACCTGGCCTTCGGCCCCGGCGTGAGCGATATGAAGGCCGGCCTCCTGGCGGGGCTCCATGCGCTCGAGGCGCTGCGTGGAGCGGGGGCGCTCCCAGCCGTCACGTTCATGTGCAATCCCGACGAGGAGATCGGCTCGCCGTTCAGCACGCCGTTCGTCCGCGCGCTGGCGGCCGAGCACGATGCCGCGCTGGTGCTCGAATGCGCGCGCGCCAACGGAGACATCGTCAGCGCCCGCAAGGGCATCGCCGACTACCACATCGAGGTGATCGGCCGCGCCGCGCACGCCGGCGTCGAGCCCGAGAAGGGACGCAGCGCGATCCTCGAGGCGGCGCACCAGGTCCTCGCCCTCCACGGCCTGAACGGCCGATGGCCGACGGTCACCGTCAACGCCGGAGTGATCGCGGGCGGCACGCGTCCGAATGTGGTGCCCGAGCGCTGCGAGATGAAGGTCGACCTGCGAGCGGCGACGGTCGACGCCTTCGATGCGGCCGCCGCCGAGGTTGTGCGCATCGCGGCCACGCCGACCGTCGAGGGGACGCGGGCGAGCGTGACTCGCAGCGCCGGCCATCCGCCCATGGAGAAGAGCGCCGCCAGCGGCAGGCTCGTGGAGCTCGCGGTGGCGATCGCCGCCGAGCTCGGATTCGAGCTGCGCGACGCGGCTACCGGAGGCGCGTCGGACGCCAACACGACCTCGGCGGCGGGACTGCCAACGCTCGACGGCCTCGGCCCGATCGGCGGCGACGATCATTCCGTCGACGAGTGGCTCGACGTGGCGAGCATCGTGCCGCGCGTGACGCTCCTGGCCGGGCTCGTGGCTCGCATCGGCCAGGCCCTCTGAGGGCCGCCCGACGGGACTGCGGCGCGATCGGGCTTTGCATGGGGTGGAGGTATCGGAGAAGAAGACGGCCGTTGGAGCCACAACTTCGCCGCCTGTTGCACCGGGTGAGATGCACGGGGAAGAAGATGCGGAAGTCGGGCTCTACTTCCCCGTTACCTCCACCTGGTGCAACGTTTCGGGGGCTGGGTCGCGTCGCGATCGGGCGGGCATGGATGGACCCTGCGTGCGCAATGTGCCGACATCACCTCAGGACCCAGATGGGTTCCCTGCGGCTAGAATGGCTGCTCCGTGACTGACGACTATCGTCACCGCACGTCCGTGCAGGTGCGCTTTCGCGACATCGACGCGTTCGGGCATGTCAACAACGCGGTCTTCTTCAGCTACGTCGAGCTGGCCCGGATCCGGTACCTCCTCGACGTGCTGCAGCCGGACGCGCCGTTCGACAGGCTGCCGCTCATCCTGGCCCGCGTCGAGCTCGACTTTCGCTCGCCGATCGCCTTCGGCGAGGAGGTCACGGTCACGAGCCGCGTCGACCGGCTGGGGCGCAGCAGCATCAGCATGCGCCACCGCATGACGGCGGGACCGGACGACCGGCTGGTGGCCGAAGTCGATACGGTGCTCGTCACGTACGACTACGCGGTGGCACGCCCCATGCCCGTGCCGGATGACTGGCGGCGCCGGATGATGGAGCACGAGGCCCGCTCCCTCGACCGCAAGGACCAGGCCGACCACGAACAGACCGATGCGACCCGGCCGACGACGGCCGCGTCGCTGAGCTGACCTGACCTGACGGAGATTCATGGCCGAACCGCAACGATTTGACCTGCTCATCCTGGGCGGAGGGATGAGCTACGTGGGTGCCATCCGCGCCGCCCAGCTCGGGATGAGCGTGGGCATCGTGGAGCGCGACAAGCTCGGCGGCACATGCCTCAACCGCGGCTGCATCCCGTCCAAGGCGCTGCTCGAGACCGCCGACCTGCTGCACCGCGTCAGCGCGCAGGGCGCCGAGTTCGGCCTCAGCAACAACGACAAGATCGGCCTTGACTACGCCGCGCTGGCCAGGCGGCGCGACGCCGTGATCGACAAGCACGTCAGCGGTGTCGAGTTCCTCATGAAGAAGAACAAGGTGAGCGTCATCAATGGCCAGGGCGTGCTCACTGCTCCGACCAGCGTGCGGGTCAGCGGGGGCGAGTCCGGCGACGTGGAGGCCACCGCCACGGACGTCATGCTGGCCACCGGCTCGGCGCCGCGTTCGCTCCCCGGCCTCGACCCCGACGGCGAGCGCATCATCACCTCCGACGAGGCGCTGCGCCGCGACGACGTCCCGAAACGCGTCACCATCATTGGCGCCGGCGCCATCGGCGTCGAATGGGCGAGCATGTACCGCGACTTCGGCGCCGAGGTGCACCTGGTCGAGTACGCCGATCGCATCGTGCCGCTGGAGGATCCCGAGGTCAGCAAAGAGCTGACGCGCGTCTTCAAGAAGCGGGGCATGAACCTCCATCCCGGCTCGACCGTGGACCCCGAATCGATCCAGCACGGCGACGGCGGAATGCGGTTCAGCATCGCGGCCAAGGACGGCGGCGGGAAGGCCGATGTCGAGAGCGACGTGATCCTGGTCGCGGTCGGGCGGAAGCCGCTGACCGAAGGAATCGGCCTGGAGGAGATCGACGGCGTCGAGCTCGACCGCGGCTACGTGAAGGTCGATGAGTTCATGCGCACCGGGGCCGAACACCTATATGCCATCGGCGACATCGTTCCCGGCTTCGCGTTGGCCCACGTGGCAAGCCACGAAGCGGTAGTGGCCGTGGAGCACATGGCCGGCCACGACCCCGAGCCGGTGAGGATGGACCTCATGCCGCGCGTCACGTTCTGCCGGCCGCAGATCGCCTCGGTCGGCTGGACCGAGGAGGAGGCCAAGGCTGCCGGCCACGAGGCCAAGACCGGCTCGTTTCCGTTTCGCGCGCTGGGCAAGGCCACGATCGTGGGCGAGATCGACGGCTTCGCCAAGTTCGTGACCGATGCGGGCTCGGGGCTGCTGCTCGGCGCACATATCATCGGTCCGCATGCGGGCGACCTCCTCGCCGAGCCGACCCTGGCGCGCCTGGTGCAGGGAACCGCCGCTGAGATCGCCATGAGCGTCCACGCCCACCCCACCCTCACCGAAGTGCTCGCCGAGGCCGCCCTGGCCGTCGACGGCGCCGCGATCCACGTCTGAGGAGGAGCTGATGGCCAAGACCGACACCAGGCCACCGCACGCCGAGCTGGGCCTCAGCGACGAGGACGTGCTCGCAATGTACCGGGCCATGCTGCTGGCGCGCGCCGTCGACGAGCGTATGTGGCTCATGCAGCGGGCCGGCAAGATCGCCTTCATCATCTCGGGGCAGGGGCACGAGGGCGCCCAGGTCGCCACCGCCTGGCCGATGCGCCCCGGGCAGGACTGGATGGCGCCCTTCTATCGGTCGATCGCGAGCGCCATGACGTTCGGCATGACGGCCGAGGACATCATCACCGCCCACCTCGCCAAGGGGGACGATGTCAGCTCCGGCGGCCGGCAGATGCCAGGCCACTACGGCGGAGCGCCGTACAACATCGTCTCGCTCAGCTCGCCGGTGGGGACGCAGGTCCTCCACGCGGTCGGGATCGCCATGGGCGCCTGGGTCAAGGGCGACGACGTCGTGGCGATGACCCAGTTCGGCGAGGGCACCGCCAACCAGGGCGAGGTGCACGAGGCGATGAACTTCGCTGGCGTGCACAGGCTGCCGGTGATCTTCGTGTGCGAGAACAACGGCTATGCCATCAGCGTCCCGCTCGACCGCCAGGTGGCCGGCGGCTCTGTCGCGGCCCGCGCGGCCGGCTACGGCATGCCGGGCGTCGATGTCGACGGCGGGGACATCCTCGGCTGCTACGCCGCAGCCCGTGACGCCCACGAGCGGGCGCGGCGCGGCGAGGGACCGACGCTCATCGAGGCACGCGTGGTGCGCCTGACGAGCCACTCCTCCGACGACGACCAGCGGCGCTATCGCGATCCGGCCGAGGTCGAGGCGCTCAAGGAGCTCGACCCGATCCCGCGCTTCGCCAACCACCTGCGCGATGTCGGCGTCCTGACCGATGAGATCGAGGACCGCCTGCGATCCGAGGTCAAGGCCGAGGTCAACGACGCGTCGAAGCGCGCGGAGGCGCGGCCGGAGCCGACCTCCTCGGACGCGCACGAGCGGGTCTATGCCGAGCCGATCCCGGGCGGCGGCACGGCGACGCCGATGGCGGGCACCGGCAGTGGGGAGGGTCACTGACATGGCGGAGCTCAACATCCTCGAGGCGATCCGCCTCGCCATGGACGAGGAGATGGAGCGCGACCCGAACGTCATGCTGCTCGGCGAGGACGTGGGCAAGAAGGGCGGGGTCTTCGGCGCGACGGAGGGCCTGTTCGCCAAGTACGGCGAGAAGCGGGTGCTCGACACGCCGCTCAGTGAGGGCATGATCGCCGGCGCCGCCATGGGCGCCGCGGTGTACGGGCTGCGGCCCATCGCCGAGATGCAGTTCGCCGACTTCGTCTATCCCGCCTTCAACCAGATCGTGAGCGAGATCAGCCGCATCCACTACCGCTCGAACGGCACGTTCAGCGCGCCGATGGTGATCCGCATGCCGTACGGCGGAGGCGTCCACGGGGCGCTGTACCACTCCCAGTCGAACGAGGGCTACTTCGCCTCGACGGTGGGGCTGAAGGTCGTCGCGCCCGGCACGCCGGCCGATGCCAAGGGCCTCTTGAAGGCATCGGTCCGCGATCCCGATCCGGTGATGTTCTTCGAGCACAAGAAGACGTATCGGTTGTTCAAGGCGGAGGTGCCCGATGGCGACACGGTCGTCCCCATCGGCAAGGCCGACGTCGCACGCTCGGGCAAGGACCTGTCCATCTTCTGTTACGGCTTCATGCGCACCTGCGCGCTCGAGGCGGCGGAAACGCTCGCGCGCGAGGATGGGGTTGAGGCGGAGGTGGTCGACCTGCGCACCCTGCGCCCGCTCGACATGGCCACCGTCCTGGCCTCGGTCGAGAAGACCGGCAAGGCCCTGGTCGTGCACGAAGCGAACCGGTTCGGCGGGTTCGGCGCCGAGGTGGCGGCCGCCATCGCCGAGGATGGCTTCGAGCACCTCGATGGTCCGGTCGTGCGGCTGGCGGGCCCTGACGTGCCGGGCGTGCCCTATCACCACGATCTCGAGGAGTGGTTCATGATCGGCCCGGCGCGGATCATCGAGGCGGCCCGGCGGCTCGCGGGCTACTGACCGATGCTGCGCGGCCGATCAGATTCCAACCACCGTCGGGTTGTGGAGCCTGAGCGGCCGCAGTTGCTGCCAGGCGCCAATCACGGCCGGCTTGGGCACGTTGGAGGCCCTTTGGAAGCTCGCCGCGCGAGCTGGGTGAGCGTGGCGGTCCGTCCAGAGCCGCGTACTACGGGCCTCGAGCTCGCCCAAGGCGCTCCCCATTGGAATCTGACACCATTCGAGAGACAGATGCCGTCGAGCAGACGAGGGAACCCGTAGCAATGCCTACCACGATCAAGATGCCGCAGCTGGGCGAATCGGTGACTGAAGGGACCATCGAGCGCTGGCTGGTCAAGGAAGGCGACACCGTAGAGCAGTACGACCCCCTCTTCGAGGTCGTCACCGACAAGGTCAACGCCGAGGTTCCGGCCGAGGTGGCCGGCAAGATCACGAAGATCATGGTCGGCGACGGCGAGACCGTCCAGGTCGGCACGCCGCTGGCCGAGATCGACGCCGATGGCGCAGGAGCCGATGCCGGCACCGAAGTGCGGACCGCCGAGGCCGAGACTCCCGCCGCCCAGGAGGTCGCGCCCGCCGAGCCGGAGATGCCCGCGCAGCAGGCGGCTGCCGCCGAGCCCGAGGCGCGGGCGCAGCCGACCGAGCCGTCGCCACAGCAGGCGTCTGCGCCGATCGCGCAGGCCGAGGCCAAGCCGGAGGCGCAGGCCGAGGCGAAGGAGCCGGAGGCTCCGGCCGAGCCCGCTCCCCGGCCGACCGGCGACGGCGGCGCACAGACCAACGGCTCGGTGCGCATGACGCCCGCCGTTCGACGCCTCGTGCGCGAGCACGGGATCGACGTGGGCCAGCTGTCCGGCAGCGGCGCCGGCGGGCGGGTGACGCGTGATGACGTGCTTGCCTTCATCGAGAGGGGCGGCGCGCAGGCGAAGGCCGCGGCCCCAGAACAGCAGCCTCAGGCCGCGGAGGCGGCCACGCAGCCGTCGGAGGCGCCCGCTCCGGCCGAAGCGCAGCCGCAGGCGGCTCCGTCACCGCCAGCGGCCGCAGCCGCCCCACCAAGTCCTGCTCCGGCGCCTGCGCCCGTTTCTGCTGCTGTATCGGTCCCGACGCCGTCGGGTGGCGACACCGAGGTCGCGCTGAGCCAGATGCGCAAGGGCATCGCCAGGAAGATGACCCAGGTCAAGCAGACCGTCCCCCACGCCTACACCGTGGTGGAGGTCGACATGACCAACGTCGTGAGGTGGCGCGAGGCGAACAACGCCGCATACAAGGCGCGCGAGGGGTCGTCGCTCAGCTACGTGGCGGCGGTCGTCAAGGCGGTGACCGAGACGCTGCGATCCCATCCCACGCTGAACAGCCAGTTCGCGGACGACAAGATCATCCTCAAGCAGGCGATGAACATCGGCATCGCGGTGGCGATCGACAACGGGCTCATCGTGCCGGTGATCGCGAACGCGGATCAGCTCAGCATCAGCGGCGTGAACGCGCGCATTCGGGACCTGTCCGGTCGCGCGCACGCCAACAAGCTGCGCCTCGACGAGCTGCAGGGCGGCACGTTCACGGTGAACAACACCGGCTGGTTCGGGTCGGTCTCATCGATGCCGATCATCAATGCGCCGGAGGTGGCCATCCTGTCGATGGAGGCCATCGTCAAGCGTCCGCGGGTGATGGAGATCGAGGGCGAGGACGTCATCGCCATCCGGCACATGATGAACATGACCTGCAGCTTCGATCATCGCGTGCTCGACGGCGCCCAGGTCGGCTCCTTCCTGTCCGATGTCCGCAAGGCGCTCGAGGGCTGGGACGCGGACACGCCCATCGGCTGATCCCCGGACCCGGCGGCCGCCATGCCTGAGGTGGCGCATGGGCATCGCATCGGCAGGCCTCATCGGCCTCCCCTCGGCGCGCGCCCCGCTTCTGCGACGGCCCGCTTCTGCGACGGCCCGCTTCTGCGACGCCCCGCTCCGCGACGCCAGATTGCATGAGGTGCAGGTAACGGGGAAGAAGATCCTCGAAACGGCGAGATCTTCGCCGCCTGTTGCACCAGATGGAGCAGGCGGGTAACAGGAGTGCGAAACCGCCCTCTTCTTCCCCGGTATCTCCACCCTGTGCAATGGCGGCGACCCTGACGGCGGCGCAGGCCCGGACGGCCAGGCGCCAAGCGAGATTATTCAGCTCAGAAGCGCGCCGCCACGCGTCGAGCCCTGCGGCCTCCCCGCAGCCGCCGCACGGCAGGCATCCAGGCGACGCCGCCAATCGTCTGCAGCGCGATCCAGAGCAGCACCAGCAGCCCCGGACCGCCCACTACCAGCCCGGGGATGAAGATCTCGACGCCATTGAGAAGCTCGAACGCCTCGAGCCCGATCTCGAGCTCCTCGCCGAGAACCGGTACGGGGATGTCGCGCACTGGCGTGGCGACGGCCTCACCCGGGGGGATCGGGCCGTCGTCCGAGACCACGACGACTGCCGCTGGAGAGGCATCGGCGGTGGGCCCCGGCGATGGGGCCGCGCTCGCCTCCCGCTCGGGCGTGCCCGATGAGCTCTCGTCCGGTGACGCTGTCGCGCTGGGGCCGGCCGCCTGCGGCGTGGGATCGGGCTCGAATGGGTCACCCGTATCCGGTGTTGGCTGGGGCGTCGGAGTTGGCGTGGGCTTGGGCGTCCGTGTGGAGGTTGGCGTGGGCTTGGGCCTCGGAGTCGGGCTCGGAGTTGGGCTCGGCGTCGGGGTAGGCGTCACGGTCGGGCCGCTGACGATCACGACCGGCGGTACGCCGAGCAGCGCTCCAGTCCCACTGCAGTTCTTGTCTCGATACGCCGTGGCGTTCCACGCCAGCGATCCCGTGCTGAGTGCCGTGGCACGGACGGTGAAGCTCACCCAGTCGAGAAGCCCCAGGCGGTCGCCCCCGCTGGTGGCTTGCACCTTGACGCGATTGCCGGACAGGCCGGCGACCCACAAGTCCCCGGTACTCGTTCCGCTGACGGAGGCGCTCGCCACGCTGAAGTTCACCGGAACGTCGAGCACGATGCAGCCGATCTCGGCGCTGCTATCCAGCAAGGCCACGGGGTCCTCATTGGTTGCCGTGAGTACGAAGTCCGTGGCGACGCCGGTGGTGACGGCGAGCGGCGAAGCGGTGAGGCTCCACAACGCGGATTCCGCCGCCGCCGGCCCCGACGCGGCCATCGCCAGGAGCGCGGCAGCGAGCGTCGCGGCTGAAAGCCGCGTTCGTATCGGCCTCATCCTCATGCGACCCAGAGCTCCGGGCGCCAGATGGTGGCCGCGTCCTCGCCCGGGAGCGGTGCATCGGCCGCCGTCTCGATGCCCTCGATGAAGGCGACGACGAGCTCTTCCTGCAGCTGGTTCCCTGCAGCATCACCAAGCCGCTTGAGCGCCTCCTCCACGGGCAGGGCCTTGCGGTACGGGCGGGTCGTGGTCATGGCCGAGAACGCATCGGCCACGGCCAGCACACGCCCGATCATGGGGATCTCCTCGCCCTCCAGCCCCTCGAGATAGCCGCGGCCGTCCCACCGCTCGTGGTGGTTCCGGATCCCGGCGCGCACCACGTCCACGTTCGGGACGTCGCGCACGATGGAGTCGCCGAGGGCAACGTGCTGCTGGAATGCGCCGTACTCCTCCGCGGTGAGCTTCGAGGGCTTGCGCAGGATGACATCGGGGATGCCGATCTTGCCCACGTCATGGAGGAGGCCGGCCAGGTGGATCGTTCGGCGCAGCTCCTCGTCGAGCCCCAGGCGCTCCGCCAGGAAGACGGCGTAGCGGGCCACGTCCTCCGAGTGGCGCTTGGTGTATCGGTCCTTGGTGTCGACCGCGATGACCAGTCCCTGCAGCACATCGAAGCTGCCGGACATGACCCGGTCCTCGTCCTCGCCGATACGGGCCACCCGAACCGCGTCGCCGCCGCCGGCCTTGGCCTCACCCACCGCGACGGCAGCCACGGTGAGGAGCTCGGTGACCGAACCCGCGTGCTCGGGGTAGGCGCAGATGCCTACGCTGACGCTCACCGGCAGGCGCTCCGACTCGCCAAACTGCACGCTGACCTCCGCCAGCCCCGTCCGCAGCCGCTCGACGGCCGCCTGGACCTCGGCCACGCCCTCGCCGCGGCGCACGAGCAGGAACTCGTCGGGGCCGTAGCGCGCCACGTGCGCGGCATCCGCGGCCTCGGACGCCACGAGCTCGGCCACCCGCAGCAGGACTTCGTCACCTGCCTCGTGGCCATGGGTGTCGTTGAACAGCCGGAAGTTGTCGATGTCGACGAGCGCCACGCCGATCCGGTCGTCGCCGGCACGGGCGCTCTCGATCTCCTCGGCCAGCAGCGCGGCGATGCTGCCGTGGTTGAGCATGCCGGTCAGCGCATCGCGCCGCGTGGCTTCGACCAGCTGCTCCTGCTGTCGCGTCAGCCGTGCCTGCGCCCCGCGGAAGACCATGAACAGGATGCCGGCAAGGACCAGGGCGGCTGCCAGCGTCACCAGCATGACGTCGCGCAGGGTAGCGTCGAGCCTGGCCTTCAGCCCGGTCGCGTCGCGCCAGACGGCAACCACCCCGATGACTTCGCCGTCCTCGCCCAGGACGGGAAAGTACTCCTGCACGACGCTCGTCGCGTTCGGCGCGATCCCCGCCACGTCGGTGACCTCATCGTGCTCGAGGATCGCTGCTGTCGGCTGGCCGCCGAGCGCGGCCAGCATCGCCGTTGATGGCTCCGGCCGCTCGCCACGCTCTCCCGCGATGCTGCTGACGAGGACGGACCCATCCGGCGCCCGGATCTCGATGCGCAGGATCCCGTCGCCGGTGAAGGATGCCAGCGTCTCGGTGAGCTCATCCCGGCCGGGTGCGTCCGGATCGAGGTCGTCGCGCTGCATCCGGTGTCCGGCGAGAAGCTCCACCAGCGAGCGGTCGCCCGACACCACTGATTGCAGCGTCGCGCTCGAAAGGTGAGCGGATGCCAGCGCGACCAGCGCGCTGGCGGTGACGCCAACCAGCACCAGGGCAACGCCGAACACGAGCGCCAGGAGCATCGGACGGCGGGAGCGGCCGGCTCCCAAGCGAGCGAGCAGCATGTCGCCCGAACCGTACGCAGGCGTGGTCCGGGGGTCGATAGGACCATCGCCGCACGCGTACGCCGTGCTCGGTCGGTCGTCGCCGCGCGGACGTCGGCAGCTCGCCCAACGGTAGTACCCGTAGTACGCCGGTCCCGACGGCTTGACCGCGCCGCGATACTGGAGGGGAGTATCCCTGCAAGACCACGAGGCACGATGAATCACGCAGCGCACGACAAGCACGCCGGCCACGACCCGAACACGTTTCGGCGGCAGTTCTGGATCCTCCTGGCTCTGACCGTCCCGGTCGTGATCTGGAGCCACGAGGTGCAGATGTGGCTGGGCTACACCGCGCCTGCCTTCGTCGGGTCCCAGTACATCCCGGCTGTCCTGGGCACGATCGTGTTCGTCTATGGCGGCAGGGTCTTCCTCGAAGGCGCCCGCACCGAGCTCGCCGATCGGCAGCCGGGGATGATGACCCTGATCAGCCTCGCCATCGTGGTCGCCTTCGCGGCCAGCCTGGCCGCCACCGTCGGCTTCTTCGAGGTGGAGGTGTGGTGGGAGCTGGCGACGCTCATCACGGTGATGAGCCTGGGCCACTGGATCGAGATGCGCTCGATCCAGCAGGCGCGGGGGGCACTCACCGCGCTCGCCGAGCTGCTCCCGGACAGCGCCGAGCGAGTCACCGACGCCGGCATCGAGACCGTGCGGCTCGCCGACCTGCAGGTCGGTGACATCGTCCTCGTTCGCCCGGGGACGCGCGTACCGGCCGACGGCGAGGTGGCCGAAGGCTCCGCCGACGTCGACGAGAGCATGGTCACCGGCGAGTCGCGTCCGGTGCCGAAGGCGCCGGGCGATCCCGTCGTTGCCGGCACGGTCGCCGCGGGAGGCAGCCTGCGGGTGGCGGTCACCGCCATCGGCGATGCGACCGCCCTGTCGGGGATCATGCGGCTCGTCGCGGAGGCGCAGTCCTCCAACAGCCGAGCGCAGGCGCTGGCGGATCGCGCCGCCGCCGTCCTGTTCTACGTCGCGCTCGTTGCCGGCGTCATCACGCTCGGCGCCTGGATCGCCCTCGGGAACCCTGAGCAGGGGTTGATCCGAACGGCCACGGTGCTGGTCATCGCCTGCCCCCATGCGCTGGGCCTGGCGATTCCGCTCGTCATCGCCATCAGCACCAGCCTCGGCGCCCGCAACGGGCTCCTGGTCAAGGACCGGCTGGCCCTCGAGCGGTCGCGAGAGCTGCAGGTCGTCATCTTCGACAAGACGGGCACCCTGACCCGTGGCCGGCCGGCGCTCGGTGCGCTCGCCACGGCGTCGGGCGTGGACGAGGCAGAGCTGCTCGGCGCCGCGGCGGCGGTCGAGGCCGACTCCGAGCATCCGCTGGCACGAGCGATCGTCGCGGCGGCCGGGGAGGGAAACATTCCGCCGCGGAAGGCAACCGAGTTCGAGGCGCTCACGGGCCGGGGCGCGCGCGCCACGGTCGATGGCAGCACGGTGCACGTCGGTGGCCCGCAGCTCCTCGAGGAACTCGGCACCGACCCCCCGGCCGAGCTCGGCAAAGAGACGACGGCGTGGGCAGCCGACGGCCAGACCGTCCTGCACGTGGTGCGCGACGGCGCGGTCATCGGCGCCCTGGCGCTCGAGGACGAGATCCGTACGGAATCCGTCGAGGCGGTGGCGCGGCTGCACGGCATGGGCCTGCGCGTGGCCATGATCACCGGGGACGCGCAGGCGGTCGCCGACTCCGTGGCGGGGCGCATCGGCATCGACGACGTGGCGGCGCAGGTGCTGCCGGCAGACAAGGCGGGGGCGGTGAAGCGTTTCCAGGCCGGTGGCACGAAGGTCGCCATGGTGGGCGACGGCGTGAACGACGCACCGGCGCTGGCCCAGGCCGATGTCGGCATCGCCATCGGCGCGGGAACGGATGTGGCGGTCGAGTCCGCCGGCATCGTGCTGGTGCGCGACGACCCGCGAGACGTGGCCGGCGCGATCGAGCTGAGCCGAGCCAGCTACGCCAAGATGATCCAGAACCTGGTGTGGGCCAGCGGCTACAACGTCGTCGCCATCCCGGTCGCCGCCGGGCTCCTTGCGCCCATCGGCTTCATCCTGCCGATGAGCATCGGCGCCCTGGCCATGAGCGTGTCGACCATCGTGGTGGCGGCCAACGCGCAGCTCCTGCGCAGGCTGCAGCTGCGGCCGTCGGAGTCCGCGCCGGGACGCCTCGCGGCAGATGCGGCACCCTGAGGGTCGTCTCGAATCCCACCGGCGGCCACGCCTCTCCGGCGGACGCCAGCCGCTGCGCACGCACCCGACCTGCTGACGGGCGTAGGCCTGGGAGGCGCGGACGCGGCCTTCGCGTGGTGACCCGCCCGGAGCTCAGCTGGGCGGGTGCAACGTCACCGGCGAATCCAGGGGGGCGCCGCCGTCGCGAGCCGCTCGAGCGCGGCGCGCGCCAGGCCCAGGCCGGCCGCGCCGCCGGCCAGCTGAAGCGCCACGAGTAGGGCGACGATCAGCGCCGGGACCGCGGCCCCGAGCGCCGGGACGAGCCAGGACCCGACATCGGGGAGCGTAGGAGCGAGGGGAGGGACGTCGCGCAGTCGCGGCCGATCGGCGCCGCCGGCCGCAGGCTCGTCACCCGACCGGCTGTCAGAGTCGCCGGCAGTCGACGGACGGCCGCCGCCGGAACGTCCCGGAACGTCGAGCGGTGCCTCCGATGCGTGCGGCGACGCGCCCTCGGATCGAGCGCTGGGCGACGCCGGCGGTGTTGATCCGCTGGGCCCAGGCGACAAGCCGAGGTCGATCGTCGGCAGCGGCGTCCCGAGGTCGATCGTCGGCAGCGGCAACGGGTCGGCGGCGCGCGTGGGGGCCGGCCCCGACCCCACGACGATTGATATCGCCAAGGCCAGCGCCGCCAGCACGCCGAGCGTCGAACGCACCGCGGTCGTCATGCGGCGTTCGCTTCAGCCAGCCATGCCGATGGTGCCCGCGCGTCGGACGGCATAGGCGGCTCAGGGCTGGCCTCCATGGCCAGCACGAAGACGTCGACCAGGCGGGGGTCGAGCTGCGACCCGGCAGCTCGGCTGAGCCGCTCGAGGGCCGCCGATGGGCTGAGTGCCCGACGGTACGGTCGGGAGGTCGTCATGGCGGAATATGCGTCGGCGACGGCGATGATCCGAGCGATCAACGGGATGGCTTCACCCTCAAGGCCCTCCGCGTAACCAGTTCCGTCCCACCGCTCGTGGTGGTAGCGCACGCCGTCCACGACCTGCTCAGCGCTCGCCAGATCGCGCACCAGGCTGCCGCCCAGCAGCACGTGCTGTTTCATCACCTCCATCTCGTCCGCAGTCAGGGGCCCGGGCTTGCGGAGCACATCGTCGGGTACGGCGATCTTGCCGACATCGTGGAGCAGCGCAGCCTGGTGCAGCGCACCGGTCACGGTGCCGTCCAGACCGAGCTCGCGGGCCAGAAAGAGCGCGTACCGCGCGACATCCTGCGAGTGGCGCCGGGTGTACCGGTCGCGCGTATCGATGGCGTTCACGAGGCCATCGAGGATCGAGAAGCTCGCCCGGTGCTCCTGGATGAGCTCGGCATACGAGAGGCGACCGATGAGTGCCTGATCGCCGCCGCCGCCCTTCGCCTCCCCGAGCGTCATGGCCGCCGCCGAGAGGAGCTCTGTCGAGGTGCGACCGTGGAGTGGCGCTACCGCGATCCCGATGCTCAGGGTCAGCGGGAGCTCGGCGCCGACGCGGGTCTTGACGCCCGTGCTGGCGAGATCGTGGCGCGCGGTCTCCACCCACGTGATCATCGCTTGCGCATCGAGCCCGGGACCGACGACGAGGAACTCGTCTGGACCGCTCCGGCCGATCACCCGCACGGGCAGCTCACCATCATCCAGGACTGATGCGACTGTGCGGATGACGACATCGCCCAGGTCATGCCCATGCGTGTCGTTCAGCTGACGGAAGTTGTCGATGTCCACCATCGCGACCGACACTGGGTGAGTGCCGACTTTGGCGATGGCATCCGACAGCGCGGCCACGGCGGCACCGTGGGTGAGGACGCCGGTGAGCGGATCCCGCCTCGTCGACTCGAGCAGTTGCTGGGTCTGGCGGTCCAGACGCCGCTGTGCTCCTCGAAAGACGAGGAACAGGACGACAATGAGCACGAGTGCCCCGGCTGCCGTGCCGAGAGCGATGTCGCGTTGGGCCGCCGCCGCCGTTGCGAGGGCCGGTGCGCCGTCGCGCACGATCTGAAGGATGACCTCGAGGCGCCCGTCGAGGATGACCGGGAACGACTCGTACAGCCGCGGGCCGTCCGACGTGGTGACGAGCCGGGCGGTGGGATCTCCTGCACGCAGCTCCCCGTCGATGTCGGGCGGCAGGTCGAAGGCCCCCGCCCCCACGCGCACGCGACCGTCGGGCGCCACGAGCGCGATTCCCACCAGCCCGATGTCCTCCACCGCCCGCTCCAGGGCGCCGGTCATGCGCTCCCTCGCCGCTGGGCTCGGGTCGTCCTCCACGGCGGCGTTGCCAAGCGTCTCGAGCAGCGCCTCTCCAAGCGCGTGATCGGCAGATGCGCTTGCGGTGATGGCGGCGCTCGAGACGTGGGCCGACGCGAGGATTGCAAGGCCGCCGCCAAGGGTCAGAAGAAGCGCAAGGCTGATGAGGTAGACCACGGCCAGAAGGCGCGATCGCGGTGCGTGGGATGGCCGGCTGCCCAGCGTCGGCCCGGCGACACGCTGTGCCGCCTGCCCAGCCGGTCGATCTTCGGTG
Source organism: Candidatus Limnocylindria bacterium (assembly GCA_050692055.1). Lineage (GTDB taxonomy): Bacteria > Chloroflexota > Limnocylindria > QHBO01 > QHBO01 > JBOGTC01. The sequence continues at coordinate 26,915 of JBOGTC010000064.1, forward strand.
CTCATGGGCGGCGAACCCCCCGCTGCACTGGGGCTATCACCATGGCCAGTCATCCTGCGGTCGCCAACCGTACTTTGGTCACCGTGGGATGAGCCGGAGCGGTGGGGTCCGCGCCATTGCTAGACTTTCCGCATGGCCCTCGATCACCCGCGGCCCGATTTCAGCTCCCTCGGCGAGCTGAGCGTCGTCTCGAATCCCACCGGCGGCCACGCCTCTCCGTCGGACGTCATGTACCCCGGCGGACCGCAGACCGATGGTGGGCTGCTGGCGCTGGGCGACCCGATCCCGGAGAACGCAGGCCCCGGTGGGCGCCGGCCCGAGTGGCTGAAGGTGCGCGTGGGAGCGGGCGCCACGTACGCCGCGACCAAGCATGTGCTGCGCGACGAGGCGCTCAACACCGTCTGCGAGGAGGCGCGCTGCCCGAACATCGGTGAGTGCTGGGCGCTCGGCACCGCGACCTTCATGATCGGCGGCAGCGTCTGCACCCGGAACTGCGGCTTCTGTGCCATCGATACGGGCCGGCCGCCGGTCACGGATCTCGACGAGCCGCGCCGCGTCGCGGAGGCCACGCGCCAGATGGCGCTGAAGCACGTCGTGGTCACGATGGTCGCCCGCGACGACCTGGCCGACGGTGGTGCGCGACTGGTGGCCGAGACGATCCGCCAGGTTCGGCTCGAGAATCCCGGCACCAGCATCGAGGTCCTCATCAGCGACCTGAACGGCCGCGAGGGAGACATCCGGACCGTGGTCGAGGCCCAGCCCGAGATCCTCAACCACAACGTCGAGACTGTGCCCCGCCTGCAGCGCGCGGTGCGGCGCCGTGCGCGCTGGGATCGGTCCGTATCGGTCCTGACCACGGGTCGCGCCATCGCCAGCGAGATCGGCTTCGAAGACATAGTCACCAAGACCGGGATCATGCTCGGGCTTGGCGAGACGTGGGATGAGATCGTCGACGCCATGCGCCTGCTGCGCGAGGCCGATGTGGACGTCCTCACCATCGGCCAGTACCTGCGACCTTCACGCCAGCACCTGCCGCTGATGAAGTACTACACGCCGGCCGAGTTCATGGCCCTGCGGCGCATCGGCCTCGAGATGGGCTTCGCGCACGTCCAGTCCGGGCCGCTGGTGCGCTCGTCGTATCACGCCGCGGAGCAGGTCCCCGGCCGCGAGACGGCCGCCGCGGTCTGAGCCTCCGGACCGATGAGCACTGAAACGCCCTTCCGGGACATCAGTGCGCCTCAGCCCGATGCGACCACGGCACGACGCCCGCAACGCCCCGATCCGAACGCGCCGTACCGTCCGGCCAGCGATGACCATCCGCTGCTCGCCGCGCATGGTGGCCTGCTCACCGTGGACCGGCTCGGGACTGTCCCCTATGAGCCCACCTGGGAGCTGCAGGACGAGCTCGCCCAGCAGCGACGCGGTCGTCGCATCGGCGATCGCCTGCTCCTGCTGGAGCATTTCCCGGTCTACACCATCGGCCGTGGTGGCGACGAGGCGAACCTGCTTGCATCACGTGCTCGCCTGCGCGAGCTCGGCGCGGAGCTGGTGCGCATCGACCGCGGCGGCGACATCACGTTCCACGGGCCCGGACAGATCGTCGCCTACCCCATCGTCGAGCTCCGCGACCCGCTCGACCTGCGCCGCTACGTCCGCACGCTCGAGGCCGCGATCATCGGCTGCGCGGCCGCCTTCGGCGTCGAGGCCGCGCGGATCGAGCACCACGCCGGCGTGTGGGTGGAGGGCGAGCGCAAGCTGGCCGCGATCGGCGTGCGGGTGAAGCGGGGCGTCACCACCCACGGCCTCGCGCTCAACGTCAACACCGATCTCGCGTGGTTCGACGAGATGATCCCGTGCGGGATCCCCGGCAAGGAGGTCACGTCGCTGGCACGGGAGCTGGGCCACGCCGTCGAGATGCAGGCCGTCGAGGACGAGCTGGCGCGGCAGCTCGCCGCGCACCTCGGGCTGCGGCAGGGAGACGGGGCGCCGGGCGTCATGGGTCCGGCCGGCGGCCGCGAGCAGTGAGGCGGGACGATACGGTCGTCGCGCGCTCGGGCGTCGCCGCAGAGCCGGGCCATGCGGTCCGGGTCGAGATCGGCGCCTTCGGGCCGTGGGAGACCAACGCGTACCTCGTGTGGGACGGCCGTTCGTCGGACGCGCTTGTCCTGGATCCGGGCATGGGAGCAGCGGCCCCGCTGATGGAGCGGGTCGAGGCCAACCGTTTGCGCCTGCATCTCGTGGCGAACTCGCACGGCCACATCGACCACATCTTCGACAACGCGCCGCTCGTCCGTGCCTCGCGCGCCCCGCTGGCCATCCATCCGGATGACGCCTATAGGCTCGACGGCCGCAACAGCTATGGCTTCGAGATCGAGCGCTCCGTGGCGACCGAGGAGCTGCGCGAGGGCGAGCAGCTGCGCATCGGCGACCTCGTCTTCGACATCCTCCACACGCCCGGACATACAGAGGGATCGGTCTGTCTGTACGAGGAGCGACGTGGCCTTCTCCTGTCCGGCGACGTCCTATTCGCCGGCTCGTACGGCCGGACCGATCTTCCCGGCGGCGACGATGAGCAGATGGTCACCTCGCTCACCCGGTTGGCCCGCGACATCCCGCCGTCCGTGCGCGTGCTGCCCGGCCACGGGGCCGAGACGACGGTCGAGCGCGAGCTGTCCTGGATGCGCCGAGTGGCCGACGCCGGACGGCTGCTCCTGCCGGGGTTGTAGCTCCGGCCCGCCGTGGCAGCCGACCCTGATCGAGCCGGCACACCCGGCATCGGTCCTGCGGCATAGGATGGCCGAACAACCAGAGGAGAGACAGATGGCGAACCTGCGCATCACCTGGATCGGCCACGGCGGCATCCTGTATCGGTCGCCCCAGGAGAAGTGGATCTGGGTGGACCGATGGACCGGCGCACCCACCTACCCCGACGCCTACCGCGCGCTCGAGCAGGTGCACGTGGTGGCGCCGACGCACGGCCATTTCGACCACGCCGGGGACGACCTTTCGGACGTGATCGAGCTGGCGAACGTCGACGGCGCGGCCGTCGTTTGCAGCCACGAGATGAGCGTCTACCTGGCCGGCAAGGGGATCGAAGCGGTCGGCATGAACAAGGGTGGGACGTTCGAGGCCGCCGGCATCCGGTTCACCATGCTTCACGCCGATCACACCGGCGGCGCCACGCTCACCGACGGCGACGTTGAGGTGACCCGCGACTTCGGCTGCTGGGGCTGGGTCATCGAGTTCGAGGACGGCACGACCGTGTACCACTCCGGCGACACCGACCTCTTCGGCGACATGCGCCTCGTGGGCGAGCGATTCTCGCCCGAGATCGCGATCCTGCCCATTGGCGGGCACTACACCATGGGTCCCGAGGACGCCGGACGTGCCTTGGCGCTCATCGGCGCCCCGACGGTGGTGCCGGTTCATTGGGGAACCTTCCCCGCTCTGGCCGGAACCCCGGAGCGCCTGGCGGACCATACCGATGCGCGCGTCGTGGAGCTCGCACCCGGCGACACCTGGGAGGCCGAGCGGTAGCCGCGACCGTCCGGCCTGGGCGGCCCGAGGATGCCACCGCGATCGCCGCCGTCCAGATCGAGAGCTGGCGCGTCGCCTACGACGGTCTCGTCCCCGGCGACTCTGATTCAGAGCCACGGCCTGGAAGTCGCCAGATAACGCCAGGAGCGTTGTTAGGCGGGGTGCAGGTCCGAATAAGCCACCCAAACCATAGATTTACCCAGCTTCCGACGGCTGTTCGATGCCTTCGGCCCGCCTAAGAGCGCTGTGAGCGCTGAATGGCAACTTGAGAGTGCGCCAAAGCACCCGATGGCGCGCCGAGGCTCAGCGCAGGTACGAGAGATCCATCGGCCGGGGCGTGATGCCGAAGGCGGACTCGAAGGAGTCGAGATCGGTCGAGTTCGGGCGCCCGAGCGACCGGATCTGGTCGTGACTGACCGGGAAGATCGGCAGCACGCGATCGGTCACGGCGGTGAGCGCACCGATGAGCGGGACCGGCATGTTGAGCTTCAGGCGGCGCTTGCCGGTGGCGCGCATGACGGCGTCCACGATCTGGCGGTAGGTCATGTGCTCAGGCCCGCCGAGCTCGTAGACCGATCCGGATCGGTACCTCTCGGTGGCGCTCTTCTCGATAGCGATCGCCAGGTCCACGACCGAGAGGGGCTGGAACGTGGCCTTCCCATCGCCCGGGATGGCCACCACGCCCGGAGACCACCAGGTGAGGGTCGTCTTGATCAGGTTGAAGAAGCCGTCGCCGGGGCCGAACAGGAGTGAGGGTCGCACCACCACCCAGTCGAGGCCGCTCTCGCGTACCGCCTGCTCGCCGCGCCACTTCGAGCTGAGGTACTCGAGCCGGCGGTCGTCGATCACGCCCATGGCGCTCAGGTGAACGAAGCGCCGTACGCCTCCCGCAGCCGCCGCCTCGACGGCGCGCTCGACGCCCCCCACGTTGACCTCCTCGAAGCTGCGGCCCTTCGTCTCGCGGGGGATGGCGACCAGGTGGACGGCCGCATCGGCGCCGCGCAGCGCCGCCTCGAGGCCCGCGCCGGTTTCCACATTCGCCGCCATGGCCTCCACGTTCTCGGCCCAGTCCGCTCGTCGAGCCCCGCCGCGCGAGATGGCGCGGACCCGGTGTCCGGCGCCTGCGAGGTGCGGTACCAGGTGGCTGCCAACGAAGCCGGTCGCGCCGATCACCGCGATCGTCATCGGTGCCGATCTGGTCATCGGTCCAGTATCGGTCCTAAACATGCTACCGTCAAGCATCACGTTTCGCCCGAGGCCACGTCTGCTACGGTCTGACCGATGACGCCGAACAGCCCCTCCGGCCGCGGCATGGTCGTCACGCCCCATCCGCTGGCGACGCAGGCAGGCGTCGAGGCACTGCGCGCCGGGGGGAACGCCGTCGATGCGGCGGTCGCCGCCAACGCGATGCTCGCGGTCGTGTACTGCAACGCATGCGGCATCGGCGGCGACGCCTTCGCCCTGGTCTGGTGGCCGCCGAATGCACGGCTCTACGGCCTCAACGGCAGCGGCCGCTCCCCCGCCGCGCTGACCATCGATGCCGTACGGAGCGCCGGCCACGACGACATGCCGGCCCGCGGCCCGCTGCCCATCACGGTGCCCGGCGCGGTCGACGCCTGGTCACAGCTGTTGGATCGCTTCGGGCGCCGATCCCTGGCCGACGCCCTCCTGCCCGCCGCGCGCGTCGCCAACGACGGCTACGAGCTGACTGCCATCAACGCCCGCTCCATCGCCGCCGGCCTTCCCGGCTTCGATGACGCCGCCCGGGCCGTCTTCGCGCCCGGTGGACGCGAGCCGCGGGCCGGCGAGCCGTTCCGACAGCCGCTCTTGGCCGCGACCCTGCGCGCCATCGCCGAGGGCGGACGCGACGCCTACTACGACGGGCCAATCGGCGCCGAGATCGCGCGCGCCGTGCAGTCGGTGGGCGGCGTACTCACCGCCGAGGACCTGGCCGAGCATCGCGGCGACTGGGTCGAGCCAATCTCCACGGTCTACCGCGAGGTCGAGGTCGCGACGATCCCGCCGAACTCGCAGGGGATCACCGCGCTCATCGCGCTGAACGTCCTGGCGGCGCTGGGCGAGCGCGGAGGCTGGCCCGGGCTACCGGCCAACCAGCGACTGGCGCCGGGCGCAAGCCTGGAGGCCGATCGCCTGCACGCTCAGCTCGAGGCGCTCAAGGTCGCCTGGAGCGAGCGGGACCGATGCGTCACCGATCCCGACCGCGACCTGTGCGACACATCGGTGCTGCTCGGCGATGCGCATGCGCGCGAGCTCGCCGGCCGGCTGTCGCCGGACCGCGCCGGGCGGTTGGAGCCGTCGCTCCCAGGCGGAGGCGGCACGGTCTATCTCTGCGCGGCCGATGCCGATGGCGCCATGGTCAGCCTGATCGAGTCGAACTGGATGGGGTTCGGCTCGGGGATCATGGGCGGCTCGACCGGGATCATGCTGCAGAACCGCGGCGCCTACTTCCGCCTGGATCCCGGTCATCCCAACGCGCTGGCGCCGCGGTCCCGCACGCTGCACACCCTCATGCCGGGCATGCTCCTGCGGGCCGGTGCTGCCGAGGTCGCCCTCGGCGCCATGGGGGGCGACGGCCAGCCGCAGACCATGGTCCAGCTCGTCAACGCGCTGGTCGACGACGGGCTGGAACCCCAGGCGGCCGTCGACCGGCCCCGCTTCGTGGCCTCCGTGGAGGCCCCCGGAGGACCGCTCGGACCGGTGAGGATCGAGTCGGATGGCGCGGATGGCGCGCTCGTCGCCGGCCTCCAGGCTCGTGACCATCGTGTCCAGCTCATCGAGCCGCGCACGCCGGCGGTCGGCTGGGCGCAGGTCATCCGCCGAGAGCCCGACGGCTCCTACTCCGCCGGCGCCGACCCCCGCGCAGATTCCCTCGCCACAGGGCTGTAAGCCGGGTGCTGCCGATGCGCCGCGGGCGCATCGGTTCGCATCGGTTTATCATGCCGGAGCCCATGGCCACCAACGCGCCTCTCGTCCATGCCCGCAACCTGACGAAGCGGTATGCCAGCAACGGCTTCACCGCCGTCGACGGCGTCGACTTCGACGTCCGCCACGGCGAGGCGTTCGGCTTTCTCGGCCCGAATGGGGCGGGCAAGACGAGCACGATGCGCATGATCGCCTGCTCGAGCCCCGTCACCGAGGGCCAGCTGAGCGTCATCGGCATGGACCCGCGCACGCAGGCCCGGGAGATCAAGGCGCGCCTGGGGGTGGTGCCGCAGATCGACAACCTCGACACCGAGCTGACGGTGCGCGAGAACCTCGAGATGTACGCGCGCTACTTCGACATTCCCGGCGATGTGGCACGCCGCCGGGCCGACGAGCTGCTCGAGTTCGTCCAGCTCGACGAGCGCGCCAAGGACCAGGTCGAGCCGTTGTCGGGCGGCATGAAGCGGCGCCTCACCATCGCCCGCAGCCTGATCAACGAGCCGGAGCTCGTCATCCTCGACGAGCCGACCACGGGGCTGGATCCACAGGCGCGGCACCTGCTGTGGGAGCGGCTGTATCGGCTCAAGCAGCGGGGCGCCACCCTGATCATCACCACCCACTACATGGACGAGGCGGAGCAGCTGTGCGACCGCCTGGTGGTGATGGACAAGGCGAAGATCGTGGCCGAAGGATCGCCCCGAGAGCTGATCGATCGCCACTCGACGAAAGAAGTGCTTGAGCTGCGCTTCACCGATGCCGTCCGCTCTGACCTGGACGGCCGCCTCGAGGGCCTTGCCGACCGGGTCGAGGAGCTTCCGGACCGCCACCTCCTGTACACCACCGACGGCGAGCGCACGCTCGAGGCAGTCCACCAGCGCCAGATCCCCGTCGAGTCGGCGCTCGTCCGGCGCGCCAGCCTGGAGGACGTCTTCCTCAACCTCACCGGCCGCAGCCTGATCGAGTAGCGAGACCGCACCCATGACCGTCATGGCCGCGTCCGGCCGCGTCTTCCAGCGCAACTGGCTCGTCTACCGGCGCCTCTGGCACCGCAGCATCGCCTTCGGCTTCCTGCAGCCGGTCCTGTTCCTGACGGCGATGGGCCTCGGCCTGGGCGCCCTCATCGGTGCGCCGCAGCAGGAGGCGTTCGGCGGAATCCCGTACCTCCACTGGCTGGGTCCCGGACTGCTCGCAGCGATGGGGATGCAGACGGCCACCTTCGAAACGACCTACCCGATCATGAACAAGATCATGTGGGGCCGAAACTACGAGGCGATGCTCTCGACGCCGGTCAACGTGCGGAGCATCGTCGGCGGCGAGCTGGGCTGGGTCGCGTTTCGGATCGGCACGCTGGCGGCCGTGTTCCTGCTCGTGCTGACGCTCTTCGGCATCGCGCGCACGCCGCTCGCCGTCCTGGCAGTGGCGGTTGCGGTGCTCACCGGGATGGCGTTCGGCGCCTGTCTCATCGCGTTCACCGCCACCCAGCGCAACGACGTCGGCTTCAGCGCGATCTTCCGCTTCGTCATCAACCCGCTCTTCCTGTTCAGCGGCACGTTCTTCCCCCTCAGCCAGCTGCCGGAGCCCGTGCAGTGGCTGGCGTGGGCGACGCCGCTGTTCCACGGCGTCGAGCTGATCCGCGGTCTCATCCTCGACCAGGTGGATCTGCTCGCCGCGCCGATCCACCTGGGGTACCTGCTCCTGATGCTGGCCATCGGCACGGCCCTGGCCGACCGCAACCTGCGCCGGCGGATGGCGAGCTGAACCGATGACGGCCATCACGCACACGACATCCCCTCCCCGCGCGCCGGGCGGGCTGGCCACGGCCTGGGCCCGCGTCTGGCGCGCGCGGCGGCTGGTGGAGCGCAACATCATGGTCTACCGCCACCAGTGGATCATCATCTTCAGTGGCGTCTTCGAGCCGATCTTCTACCTGCTCGGGATCGGGCTGGGGCTGGGCGGCATCGTGCGGGAGGTGGGGCTGCCGGACGGGACGATGATCGCGTACGCCGCGTTCGTGGCCCCGGCCCTCGTCGCGACGGCCGCCATGAACGGCGCCGTGTTCGAGACGATCTTCAACGTCTTCTTCAAGCTCAACTACGCGAAGACGTACGAGGGCGTCCTGGCCACGCCCATGGGCATCACCGAGATCGCCATCGGCGAGATGCTGTGGGCGCTGATGCGCGCCACCCTCTACGCGGTGAGCATGTTCGTGATCATGCTGGCCATGGGCCTGATCCTGTCGCCGTGGGGCATCCTCATGATCCCGGCGGCGCTCCTCGTGGCCGCGGCCTTCGCGGCAGCGGGCCTGGCCGGCACCTCGTACCTGCGCACGGTGAACGACTTCGACGTGCCGATGGGCCTCATCGTCATGCCCATGTTCCTGTTCAGCGGCACGTTCTTCCCCATCACCGTCTTCCCGCAGGCGGTGCAGATCGTCGTCCAGGCGACGCCGCTCTACCACGCCATCAACCTCATCCGAGGCCTTTCGACCGGGATGGTGGAGGTCGGCCTGCTCTGGAGCCTCCTCTACCTCGTCGGCTTCTTCGCGCTCGGCCTCTGGATCGCGATGCGCCAGATGGAGCGCAAGCTCATCAAGTAGGCGCCTACCCGCGCCCGACGAGGATGGGCCACGCAGCGCGCAGGTAGAGGTAGCCGGACAGCACGGTGATGAGCGTCGCGGCCAGCATGAGCCAGGCGCCGGCCACGGCCAGCATCGGTCCAGGATCGGTGCCGGCCAGGGGCCCTCCGGTGAGCGCATCCCTCGCCAGGAGCAGAACGAAGATACCGAGCAGCGTCAGCGCCGTCTTGGCCTTGCCGAGGGAGCGGGCGGCGATCACCACGTCCTCGGCCGCGGCCAGCTGACGCACGGCCTGCACGACGAACTCGCGAATGAGGATGGTCGCCACGATCCAGGTGGGCAGCAGATCGACCTCGACCAGGGCGACCAGCGCCCCGGCCACGAGGACCTTGTCGGCCGCGAGATCGAGGAACACGCCGAGCGGCGAGACGAGCCCCCGGGCGCGAGCGATGCGACCATCCAGATAATCGGTGGCCGCAGCCAGCCCGAAGAGGAGGGCCGCGCCGAGCCCCGCGCCCGGCCAGCCCGCCAATGCGAGCACGATCACGATTGGAGTTGCCGCGATGCGGGCCAGGCCGAGGATGTTGGGCAGCGTGGCCAGCGTGGCGGGTGGCGCGCTCACCGGCCCGGCTCCACGGGCTCCCCGAGCCGCCGCTCGGTGCCGGCTCGCAGGCGGACGATGTTGTCGGCGTGGGCCAGGGTGATCACCACGCCGGTGGCCATGCCGAAGGCCAGCGCCGGCACGTCCACCCAGCCCGCGGACAGGAGGATCGCCGCGGCCGTGGGCACGGTGATGGCCGCCATGATCGAGCCGAGCGAGACCAGCCGCGTGCGCCACACGGTGAGCAGAAAGACCGGGCCGGCGGCAAGCAGGCCGAGGGGAACGACAAGCGCGGCGGCCCCGGCGCCGGTCGCCACTCCCCGGCCCCCACCAAAGCCGATGAAGACTGATCGCACGTGACCGATAACAGCCGCCACGCCGGCAGCCGCACCGGCCCAGTCGGCGAGCTCCCCGCCGGCGGTGGCGACGATGAGGCGGGCGAGGATCACGGCCAGGGCACCCTTGCCGAGGTCCATGAAGGCCACGGCGATCGCTCCGGCAAGGCCCAGCGTGCGCAGCGCGTTCGTCGTCCCCGTCCGTCCCGACCCCGAGGCGCGCGGGTCGACACCGCGCAGGCGTCCGACGATGACCCCCGACGGCACCGCGCCCAGCACGTAGCCGATGAGCACGGTGACCGCGAGCAGGACGAGCGCCGGAACCGTCACGCGGCCAAGCGCCTCACGCGCCGGCGGCGCGGCGCTGGAGCAGACGAATGGCGATCAGGATGGCGAATGCCACCACGGCGACAGCGATCCCGACGTAGAGCGCGAACGGCATGTTCGGCCACTGCAGGCTGAACCCGAGCAGGCCGGCGACGGTGGCGACGACCAGCGACATGACCATGAACCGCAGCGTGAGGCCGTAGGTGCGCGTGGCTCGCGACGCCTCGCGCTTGGCGCGCGTCCGTTCCGCGCGGGCCCGGGCTGCGGGTGGAAGGCCGGGCTGGCGATCCGCCCCCTTCATCATGCGCTGGTACTGGCGGCGCTCCTCTCGTGACATGGCGCCATCGAGTCTAGCGCGGGCTAGCCACGCGGGTCGACGCCCCTCGGCCGCGGCCGGCGGGTGCCCGACGGGCCCATGCCGCCGGCTCCGGGATAGTCGACCTTGAGCTGGACCGGATCCGAGCCGAAGAGCACATTGAGGAACCAGTCAAGCGCGACACGCGCCTTGCCCCCGACGCCGGGCAGGCGGCTCCAGTAGTAGCCACGCCACATGAACCAGGCGATCCAGCCCCGCACCCGGATGCCGAAGACCACGCCCACCCCGGTGTGGTTGCCGATGCTGGCCAGCGTGCCGATCGTGCGGTACCGGAACGGGTCCATCTCCCTGCCACCATCGATGCGCGCCATGATGTTGCGAGCCAGGCGCTTCGCCTCGCGGACGGCGTTCTGCGCGGTCGGCGCATGTGCCTTGCCGTCCGACTCCACGTCCGGGATCCAGGCGCAGTCGCCGATGGCGAAGACCTCCTCGCGGTTCGTCTGCATCGTCGGGCGGGTGACGGCCCTTCCGGCCCTGTCCACCTCGAGGCCGCTCTGGCTCGCGACCGGCGAGGGACGCACGCCACCGGTCCAGATGACGGTCCGCGACGGGATGAAGTCGTCGTTCTCGCCGATGACGACGCCGCCCTCGCGCACCTCCCGGATCGGCGTGTTGAGCCGCAGGTCATAGCCGCGTCGGGCCAGGCGACGGGCCGCGTACTCCCCCATCTCGGCGGGCATCTCGGGCAGGACGCGGTCCTTGAGCTCGACGAGGTAGCCACGCACTTCCTCCTCGCCGATCTTCGGGTAGTAGCGTCGGCGCACGCGGCGGATGAAGTCCTCGATCTCGCCGGCCGTCTCGACGCCGCTGAACCCGGCGCCGCCGACCACGAAGGTGAGCTGGGCCTGGCGCTCGTCGGCATCGGTCTCGAGCTCGGCGCGCTCGAGCATCTCGATGATCCGGTTGCGCAGCGCGAAGGCGTCCGCCAGCGTCTTCATGCCCACGGCAAACTGCTCGATGCCCGGGATCCCGAACGTTGCCGTCTCGCCGCCCAGCGCCAGGACGAGGGTGTCGTAGTTGAGCCGATGCAGGTCGCCGTCACCGCCCAGCACGGTGACCACGCGGCCGTCAAGATCGATGCTCTCCACGGTCGCAGTGAGGGCCCAGCTCGACGGCCTGCGCAGCTGCGCGCGCAACGCGGTGACGCAGTGGCGGGGCTCGAGCTGGCCGGAGCAGACCTCGGGCAGCAGCGGCGTGAAGAGCGTGAAGTTCTCGCGGTTGACGAGCCAGACCTCGACGTCGCGGCGACGCCGCGTCAGCCGCTCGAGCTCGCGCGCCGTCTCCACCCCGGCAAAGCCTCCGCCCAGGATCAGCACGCGATGTGGCCAGGGCGGTTCGGTGAGGTAGTGCGTGCGCATCGGTCACCGATCATGCCACGGGACGCTGATCCGCATCGGTCTGTACCATAGGGTCCGATGCAGCAGCCGATGCACGACATCTTCGACCAGTTCAAGCAGCAGCTCCCGGACATCGATCCGGTCGAGACGCAGGAATGGCTCGACTCGCTCGACGCCGTCGTTGAGGCGGTCGGCCCGGATCGGGCGCGCTTCATCATCTTCAAGCTCCTCAAGCGCGCGCGGCAGCTGCAGGTCGGCCTGCCGTCCCTGACGCAGACCCGCTACATCAACACCATCAGCCCCGAGCAGGAGCCGTACTTCCCCGGCGACGAGGCGATGGAGCTGCGCATCCGGCGCATGATCCGCTGGAATGCGCTGGCCATGGTGCTTCGTGCGAACTCGAAGTTCGAGGGAATCGGCGGTCACCTGTCGACGTACGCCAGCGCCGCCAGCCTGTACGAGGTGGGCTTCAACCACTTCTTCCGCGGCTCGGACGAGCAGCCCGGGGACCAGGTCTTCTTCCAGGGTCACGCTGCGCCGGGCATCTATGCCCGCGCCTTCCTCGAGGGTCGCCTAACCGAGGAGCATCTCGACCACTTCCGGCGCGAAGCGCTGACGCCCGAGCGCGGCCTCTCGAGCTACCCGCACCCGCGGCTCATGCCCGGGTTCTGGCAGTTCCCCACGGTGAGCATGGGGCTGGGACCGATGGCCGCCGTGTACCAGGCGCGCTTCAACCGCTACCTGGCCGCGCGCGGCATGGCCGACACGAGCAAGTCGCGCGTGTGGGCCTACGTCGGCGACGGCGAGATGGACGAGCCCGAGTCACTCGGCGCGCTGTCACTGGCGGCGCGCGAGGGCCTCGACAACTTGACCTTCGTCGTGAACTGCAACCTCCAACGCCTGGACGGGCCGGTCCGTGGGAACGGCAAGATCATCCAGGAGCTCGAATCGGTCTTCAGAGGCGCCGGCTGGCACGTCATCAAGGTCATCTGGGCGCGCGAGTGGGACGACCTGCTGGCGCGGGACAAGGACGGCGTCCTGCTCAGCAAGATGAACGAGACGCTCGACGGCGACTACCAGCGCATGGCGGTCAGCGACGGCGCCACCATCCGCGAGCAGTTCTTCGGCCCGGATCCGCGGCTGCGTAAGCTCGTCGAGCACCTGGAGGACGACGACCTCGCCCGGCTGCGACGCGGCGGCCACGACTACCGGAAGGTGTATGCGGCGTACGCGGCCGCGGTCGAGCACAAGGGCGCGCCCACCGTCATCCTGGCCAAGACGGTGAAGGGCTGGACGCTCGGGCCGGGCATCGCCGGCCGCAACGTCACCCACCAGGCGAAGAAGCTGACGGCCGACGAGCTCAAGATCTTCCGGGACAGGCTCGAGCTGCCGATCCCCGACGACAAGCTCAAGGACGCGCCGTACTACCACCCGGGCAGCGATTCGCCGGAGATCCAGTACATGCTCGAGCGCCGGGCGCAGCTGGGCGGCGTGCTGCCCAAGCGAATCGTCCGCTCCAAGCCGCTGCCGGCGCCGAAGGACGCCGCCTTCGATGAGCTCCTCGGCGGCTCGGATCGGCCGGCGAGCACGACCATGGCCTTCAGCCGGCTCGTCCGCAACCTCGTGCGCGACCCACAGATCGGCAAACGCGTGGTCCCCATCATCCCCGACGAGGCCCGAACCTTCGGCATGGATCCGCTGTTCAAGGAGGCTGGCATCTACAACCCGCTCGGCCAGCGCTATACGGCGGTCGACAAGGAGCTGCTGCTCTCCTACGTCGAAAAGACCGATGGCCAGCTGCTGGAGGAGGGCATCACCGAGGCCGGCTCGATGTCCTCGTTCCAGGCGGCCGGCACCGCCTACGCCACCTGGGGCGAGCCGATGATCCCGTTCTACACCTTCTACTCGATGTTCGGCTTCCAGCGCACCGGGGACCAGATCTGGGCCTTCGGAGACTCGCGCGGGCGCGGCTTCATGATGGGCGCCACGGCCGGCCGCACCACGCTGACCGGCGAGGGGCTGCAGCACGACGACGGGCAGAGCCACGTCCTCGCCTCCACCGTGCCCAACGTGCTCGCCTACGACCCGGCCTTCGCCTTCGAGCTGGCGCTCATCGTGCGCGACGGCATCCGCCGCATGTACGGTGAGCGCGGCGAGGACGTCTTCTACTACATCACCATCTACAACGAGACCTGGCCGCAGCCGGCCATGCCCGAGGGCGTCGAGGACGGCGTCCTGCGCGGCCTGTATCGGTACCGTGCCGCCGAGCGCGGCTCGCGACGCATGCAGCTGCTCGCCTCCGGACCGATCCTGCAGCAGGCCCTCCGTGCCCAGGAGATCCTGGGCGAGCGCTTCGACGTGGCCGCGGACGTGTGGAGCGCCACCAGCTTCCAGCAGCTGCGGAACGAGGCGCTGGACGTCGAGCGCTGGAACCGACTGCATCCCGACGCCGAGCAGCGCATCCCGTACGTGCGGCGCTGCCTCGACCCGGCCGAGGGACCGATCGTCGGCGCCACGGACTACATGAAGGCCGTGCCCGACATGGTCGCCCGCTGGATCGACCGGCCGTTCACCGTGCTGGGCACCGACGGTTTCGGTCGCTCCGATACGCGCGAGGCGCTGCGCACTCACTTCGAGGTCAACGCCGAGCACATCACCTACGCCGCCCTCCACGGGCTCTGCCTCGACGGCGCCTCGTCGCCCGACGAGCTGAAGCGCGCCATCGCCGAGCTCGGCATCGACCCGGAGCGCGTCAACCCGCTTTTCGCCTGAGCGCCGCGCGTGGCGGCACGTGGGCGGCGTGCGTGGGCGGCGTGCGTGGGCGGCGGGCCGTTGCCGCCGGGCCGTTGCACCAGATGGAGCTAACGGTGAAGAAGAGGCCGACACGGGGCCGTTCTTCCCCGCCGGTTTCACCACATGCAACGCACGGGGAACATCAGGCCGCCGAGGCCGTCTTCTTCCCCGTTATCTCCACCACATGCAATGAGGCGCGGCCAAGAAGGCGCGGCCAACCCGCCAAGGCTAGCCGGTGAGCAGGCGCGTGCCGCAGGCGGCGCAGTAGCTGTCCTCGGCGCCGATCACCACGCGACAGATACGGCAGCGCCGCGGCGCCAGAGCCATCAACGTGGCCCGAAGGCCGGCCCACGTCGCACGAGCGTAGCGCTCCGGGACGTTCGGTGAGCGCCGCGCCGACTCGATCGGCGGCCAGGCGTGGAGCATCGGTTCCCGGGGACGCGCGACCGCCGCATGCCATCGCCAGCGGGCGACGTCGTACTCCGCCCGCGACGCCGGATCGGTCATCACCCGGCGCACGGCGTTGACGACCTGCATCTCCTCGGTCGCGCGCCCCGACCGGTTGCGATCGGGGTGGAACGTGCGCGACAGGCGGCGGCAGGCAGCGGCAATCTCATCCGCTGAGGCTTGTGGGGGGAGCCCGAGCAGCCGATACGCATCGCGCTCGGGACGATATGGCAGGAGTCGCAGGGTCATGGGTCTCGGAGCGCCATGGTACAGGCCGGCTTTGGCGCCTGCACGCCGATTTCGGGCCTCCTCATTACGAAGGAAGAGGTGCTATTTGTGAATATAGAGTTGACAAACTGATAGCCGATTGGTATTGTTCGTCCATCACCCACTTATGAAGGTTGAGGGCCAATTCCCTCAGGAGCCGATCAAGATGTACGACTACAGGCTGTTCTTCGCGAATACGACCCTCGACGAAAAGGATCGGCCACGGCGACGCACCATCGGCCAGGAGGTCGACAAGCGGATCTACCAGCTGCCGCGCGACCGCCGCACAGTGCGCGAGTCGGGGCGCCGCTGAGGCCATGGTTCACGACGTCATCGCCACCTGCCCGGTCTGCGCCGATGAGCTCACCATCACGCGGCTCCACTGCCGCAACTGCGGAAGCGCGCTGGAGGGTGAGTTCGGGGTGGGCCGCTTCGGGCGCCTCGACCGCGAGCAGATGGGCTTGCTCGAGAGTTTTCTGCGGTCCCGCGGCAACCTCAAGGAGATGGAGCGCGAGCTCGGCATCAGCTACCCCACCGTGCGCGGCCGGGTCGACGCGCTGATCCGTTCCCTCGGCCTGGCCGACGGTGCCGCCGCGGCGACCGATGACGACGGCTTTGGCGCCAACCTCGACGAGGACGTCGACGCCGATGAGCCCGAGACAACCGATGCATCGGCCGAGCGACGCTCCGTCCTCGAGCGCCTGGCGCGGAAGGAGATCAGTGCCGATGATGCCGCGGCCGCGCTTCGCGAGCTGGGAACGCGCGGCTGATGGCGATCTTCGTCCGCACGCAGGAGATCGAGCACGAGATCGGCGATGCCGGCCGGCTCGCCCTGCGGGTGACGAGCCCGGACGTCGAGATGCACGCGGTCGACGGCGCAACCGCACGGGTGCGCGTGAGATTCGAGATCCGCGCAACCTCGGAGGCCGAGGCCGACGAGCTCTTCGAAGGCCTTCGCTTCCGTGCGCAGGAGCTCGCCGGTTCGCTCGAGGTGACCGAACCGAAGCACGGGCCGAGCGGCATCGGCTCGCTGGTCCGATTGCTCGGGATCGGCAGCGGCCAGGTCGACACCAGCGTCGAGGTGGACGCGCCGCACGGCTGTGACCTCCGATTCGACGGGGTCAGCGCGGACCTCACCTCCACCGGCTTCCGCAGCTCCCAGCAGTACCGCACCGTCTCCGGCGACCTCGTCCTCGACCGGATCGGCGGCGAGGTCCGCGTGCGCGGCGTGTCGAGCGACATCAGCCTGCGCGCCGACACGCCGCTCCGCTCGCTCGAGGTCAACACCGTCAGCGGCGACATCTCCGCGGTCGCGCCACGCGTTGAGCAGCTCCGGGCGGTGACGGTGAGCGGCGATGTCGAGCTCGAGGCTGCGCTGGCCGACGGGCCCGAGCACCGCGTGGAAACCGTCAGCGGCGACCTGTCGCTCGGCGTGCTCGGTGGCATCACCGTCGAGGTGCGGGGCCTTTCGACCGACGTCGACATCCGGCTCCCACACCGCGCCGAGGGCTCGCGTGACCGGCGCCGGTACGTGATCGGCGACGGAGCCGCGCATCTCCTGTTCAGCTCGATGTCCGGCGACGTCGAGGTTCGCACCGCTCGTCGCGGCGCCGGCTTCCCGACGCCGCCGACCGCACCCGTACCGCCAACGCCACCCACGCCGCCGGAAGCTCCACGGGGAGCGGATCTCACGCTCGACGAGGACGAACAGCTGGGCGTGCTCCGCGCGCTGGAGCGTGGCGAGATCGACGTCGACGAGGCCGCGCGCCGGCTTGGCGGGGAGGGACGCTGATGCCCGATGAGCTCGAGTCCATGCTTCGGCTGGTCGCCGATGGCACGCTCACCCCGGAGCAGGCCGCGCCGATCATCGAGGCGCTCTCGCGCGTGGAACCCGCCGAGCGGGCCGAGCAGCGGCCTGGCATCCACGGCCGCCTCGAGCGTCGCCTGGCACGAGCCCATCGACGCGCCGAGCGAGCGCACGAGCGGTTCGAGCAGGCGCACATCCGCGCAGAGGACCGCGCGACCGGCGGAGGCCGTGGCCGGCAGCTGCGGATCCGGGTCACCGAGCACGGGCGACAGGTCGTCAACCTGCGCATCCCCCTCGGCTTCGTCGATGCGGCGCTCAACTTCGTTCCCGGCATTGGCGGCGACCAGAGCGAGCGGATTCGCGAGGCGGTCCGCGCCGGCGCCCTCGGCCCGATCATCGACGTGGAGGATCCGGACGGGGACGGCGTCCTGATCAGCCTCGAATGAGTGCCGCGATCGAGGCGCGCGGCCTCACCAAGGACTTCGAGAAGGGGCGACGCACGATCTGGCAGCGGCTTCGCCGCGAGCCGGACCGACGAGAGACGTTCCGCGCCGTCGACGGTATCGACCTCCACGTGGAGGAAGGCGAGGTGTTCGGGATCCTAGGCCCGAACGGCGCCGGCAAGACCACGACCATGCGGATGCTCGCCACGCTCCTGGAGCCGACCGCCGGAACCGCCACGGTCCTGGGGCACGACCTCGTTGCCGAGTCGCGCAAGATTCGGCGCCGCCTGGGCGCTGTCCTCTCCGGCGAGCGAAGCCTGTACTGGAAGCTCACCGCACGCGAGAACCTCGAATACTTCGCCGCTCTCTACCACGTCCCGGCGCGAGAGACCCCACGCCGGATCGCGGAGATCCTCGAGGTCGTGCATCTCACCGAGCGTGCCGACGACTACGTGGAGAAGTTCAGCACCGGCATGCGGCAGCGGCTCGTCCTCGCCCGCGCGCTCCTTCCGGCGCCCTCGCTCCTGCTCCTCGACGAGCCGACGGTCGGGCTCGACCCACAGGCCTCGCGCGACCTGCGCGAGCGGGTGCTGCAGCTCCGCGACGAGGGTCGCACCGTGCTCCTCACGACGCACTACATGGAGGAGGCCGACCAGCTCTGCGACCGGATCGCGATCGTCGACCATGGGCGGGTCGTGGCGCTCGACACGCCGGAGCGGCTGAAGCGCGACCTGCGGGCAACGGAGGTCGTCCGGCTCGAGATCCAGGCCACGGAGGGAGCGGAGCCGGCGTTGGTGAGACGGCTCGCCCAGGACGGCTCAGTCACGAAGTCCGACCGGATCGACGGCTGGCTCCATCTCACCATCCACTGCGCCTCCGCCCGGACGCTGGTACCGCTGGCGATCGACGCCGCGCGGGCCGAGTCGTCAGAGGTGCGCCACATCGAGGTCCTGCCGGTCTCGCTCGAGGACGTCTTCATCTCCCTCACCGGCCGGGCGCTGCGCGAATGAGCGTCGCCGACCTGCGGGCCGACGTGCGGGCATTTGGCGCAGCGACGCTGAAGGAGTGGCGCATTCTGCGCCGCTATCCCGGCACGATCCTCTCGTTCGTCTTCTGGCCGGTCGCGCTGCCGCTCGCCTTCGTCTTCCAGGCCGAGGCGTTCGCAGGTGGACGGAGCGACACGATCGGCGCGTTCGCGACCCGTACGGGCACCGAGCAGATCGCGGGGTTTCTCTTCGTCGGCTGGGCGACCTACATGTGGCTCAGCCTGATCCTGTGGGGCCCGGGAACCGCGCTGCGCACGGAGCAGATCCGCGGCTCGCTGGAGGCCATCTTCCTGACGCCGGCGTCGCGGCTCGTCGTCCTCTTCGGGCCGGCGGTGAGCCAGCTCGCCTGGGCGGTCTGGATCTCCGTCGTCGTCGGCGTCGCGCTCTGGATCGGCTTCGGCATCACGATCGGGCCCCTCGAGGCGCTCCGCGCCCTGGGGGTGATCATCGTCGGTGTGCCGGCGCTCTACGCGATCGGCGCGCTCTTCGCTTCGGTCGTCCTGCGCTTCGGCGACGTCCACGCGCTCGTGCAGGGGGTGCGCGGCCTGTTCACCGCGGTGTGCGGGATGAGCTTCCCGATCGTCGTGCTGCCGGACTGGGCGCAGACCATCGCCCTATCTCTCCCGCCGACCTACTTGATCGCCGACCTGCGGGCCGTCCTCCTCGCGGGCGCGGGGCTCGGCCGGATCGCCGGCGACCTGCTCGTCCTGGCGGGGATGGGTGCCGTCCTCTCCGTCCTCGCCGTGCTCGCCTTCGCCCATACCGAGCGGTATGCGCGGCGCGGCGGCAGGCTGGCGCAGTACTGATGGACGACCTGCGCCGGGAGGCGCGCGCCGCGTGGGCGATCGCGCGCAAGGAGCTCCAGGTCACCCTTCGCTATCGGCTCAACGCCGTGAACCGGGTGGTGCAGCCGGTCTACCCGGTGCTCATCCCGGGAATCCTGCTGGGCGCCACGTTCGCCGTCGGTGGCGAGGCGGTCGGGCTGGCGGAGAGTGCCGGAACCACCGACATCGTCGGCTACCTGTTCCTCGGCATGCTGGCCCTGACGGTAGCCGCGGCCGGCTTCTGGGACGTCGCCTTCTCGATCAAGCTAGAGCTCGACGCCGGCACGCTGGAGCCCGCCTGGCTCACGCCGACCCGGCGCGAGACGTTCATCATCGGCCAGACGATCGCCGGGATGATCCTGGCGGCCGTCACCACCGCGGTCCTCCTCGTCGTCGGCGTGGTCATCTTCGGCGCCTCGCTCGTGCCCCAGCTGGCAGTCGCCATCCCGGTCCTGGCGCTCACCTCGGTCGGCGTGCTTGGAATCGGCTACCTCGTCGGGGCGATCGTCCTGCGCATGCGTGACGCGAACTTCTTCGTCGACGCTGCGGACTTCACCTTCGTGGCCCTCTCCGGCGCCGCGTTCCCGATCGTCGTCCTTCCCGACCTCCTCCGTTGGCTCGCGTACCTGCTGCCGACCACCCACGCCCTCGACCTCGTGCGCGTCGCCGCGCTGGGGACACGGCCGCTCCTGCCGGCGCCGGTGGAGTGGACGATGCTCGCCGTGACAAGCGCCGCCCTCGTGCTCATCGGTCGCCGCACGTGGCTCGCCACCGAGCACCGCATGCGAATCCGCGGCACCCTCGGCCAGCACTGACGGCCTTACTGGGGCGATGGGCCTCACGCCGCTGAGCTATGCCGTCGCCGGCATCGTCGTCGACGGCTGGGCGACGCCGATGTTCCTCGTCGCCGGCTCGCTCATTTCGACAACCGCCGCCATCGCGGCGCTGAGCGGGATGGCACGCCGGCTCGACTGAAGGCATTCACTGGCTGCCATCCACGACCACGACGGTCCGGCGGCCCTCCACCCGATCTGCCACGGGCAGCACCCAGCGCGCGATGGCCAGCCAGATGACGCCCACCGCAAAGGTGATGAGCGGTGCGATGAGCAGGGCCGATGCGAGCAGGAGGGCGCCCATCAGCAGGGTGAAGCCTCCCGTGCGCACAGGATGTGTCAGGAGGATGACCAGCGCCAGGCGGAGGCGCGTGCGGACGCCCTCGCCATCTCGCTCGGGATCGAGCAACAGCGGCCAGGCCACGACGGCAACGGCCCACAGCACCACGAGCCCGTACATGGCCCCCACCAGCAGGAACGTCCCAGGCCACGTTCCCCAGGCGCCCGCAATGAGGATGTCTCCCACCAGCACGACCGTCACCGCGAGCTGCGCGAGGCCGATGCCCAGGACCGGCCAGGGCCGTCGCACCACCTCCACGAAGTCGCCGAGATCCGTGTGGAAGTCACGGATGAGCCGCGTGGCCATGCGCATGGTGCCCGCCGCCGGGAGCACCAGCAGCACGGCGAGCAGCAGTCCCCATGGGGTCGCCAGCGACGCCAGCAGGAACGTCACCACCAGCATCCCCAGGAGGATGTTGGCACCCAGGAAGCGCCAGGAGTTGAAGTAGAAGTCGCTCGCCGCCTCGCGCAGGACGCGCCACAACCGGGGCGGTGGCGGGACGCTCCGAGGCTCAGCCCTTGACACCGGAGGCGGCGATGCCTTCCACGAAATAACGCTGGAAGAAGATGTAGAGGACCAGGATCGGCAGTGTGGCGACCACCACGATGGCCATCAGCGGCGGCCAGTTCGTCTGGAAGGCGCCCTGGAACTGCACGATGCCGAGCGGCAGCGTCCAGTGGTCCCGCACCGGCCCGAAGAAGAGCGCCGGCCAGAAGAGCCCGTTCCAGGTGCCCTGGAACTGGAGGATGGCGACGGCCGCCAGCGCCGGGCTGGCGAGTGGCAGGATGACCCTCCAGAAGGTCTGGAAGTAGCCCGCGCCGTCGATGCGCGCGGCCTCCTCTAGGTCGACGGGGATCGTCAGGAAGTACTGGCGCAGCAGGAAGATGGAGGTGGCGCTGATGGCGAGCACCAGGAAGACGCTGAGATAGTTCGATGGATCCCGGCCGGTGAAGCCGAAGATATTCATGATCTGGTAGACCGGCGGGGCGCGCAGCTGGTCCGGGATCATGAGCGTCGCCAGCACGACGATGAACAGGAGGTCGCGGCCGGGGAATCGGAGCCGGGCGAACGCGTAGCCGGCCAGCGACCCGAGGAACAGGTTCGAGGCGGTCACCGCCACTGCCAGGCCGATGCTGTTCGCGAATATCTGCGGCAGGCCCGGGTCGATCGTGCTCCATGCTTCGACGTAGGCGCCGAGATCGGGCGACGCAGGAAGGGACATCTGCAGCGCCTCCGGCCGGTCTTTGAGTGAGGTGAGCACGGTCCAGGCGAATGGCACGAACATGAGCAGCGCCCACCCGATGAGAAGCGCGTAGGCGACGATGCGTCGTCCGCCGCCCTCCCGGGCCGCGATCGCGGGCGCCGGTTGCGCGACGTCGGTGATGGCGGCCATCGGCCTCGGCCTAGACGTTCGGCGCCTGTCCGAACAGGCGGCGCTGGATGAGGGTCAGCGACATGATGGAGACGAGCAGCACGATGCCCACCGCGGCCGCGTACCCGTACTCGAACGTCTTCGCCGTGGCACGGAAAAGGAAGAGCACCATCGTCGTCAGCGAGTTTGCCGGCTCGCCGTCCGCGCCGCCGGCGATGTACGACTGGTCGAACATCTGCAGGGCGCCGATGACCGAGATCACCGCCACGAAGAAGTGGGCGGGCTTGAGCAGCGGGAAGGTGATCTTCCAGAATGCGCTCCACCAGTTCGCGCCGTCGATGGCCGCCGCCTCGTACACCTCCCGGCTGATCGATTGGAGGGCGGCCAGGTAGAAGAGCATCATCGTGCCCGAGGTCGTCCAGACGGCCAGGACCATGATCGACGGCAACGCGGTCCCGGGATGGTTGGTCCAGTTCAGGCTCGATTCGATGCCCACGAACCCCAGCAGGGTGTTGATCAGCCCTTGCGGCTGCGTGAGGAAGGTGAACAGGACGACGATCGCGGCCGAGCTGGCGATGGCCGGGAAGTAGAAGGCCGAGCGGAAGAAGGTCTGGCCGCGAATCTTCTGGTTGACGATCACCGCCAGCGACAACCCGAGCGCCATCTGCGCGGGGACGACGAAGGCAGTGTAGAAGAGCGTGTTGGGGATGGCCTTGCCGATGAAGACGCCGTCCCCCAGCAGCTCGGCGTAGTTCGCAAGGCCCAGGAACTCGCGCGGGCCGCGAATTCCCCAGTCCCAGAAGCTGATGAAGATCGCGTAGAAGATGGCAAAGATCTGGAACAGGCCGAAGAGCACCATCGGCACGGCGATGAAGGCGAGGCCGACGCGAGCCTCGCGGCCGCGCTCGTCGCGCAGCTCGGTGACCTCTGGCCTGGCGGCGATCGAGGTGGACGTCATCTGAGCCCCAAAGTCAAGTGTGTGTGAGCGGGAACGCGCGTCGCGCGCCCCCGCTCGTCGTCAGTTCGTCAGCGTGCGCCTGCCGCGGCGTCCGCGATCTCCTGGCCGGTGCCGCCTTCTGCCAGGACACGCGTCAGCTCATTGTTGAACGCGCCCTGCACGTCCGGGAAGGTCCGCTCGAATGCGTACGCGGTCGCGTACTCGAGGCCGGCGACCAGCGCCTCGCGGCCCTCGGCCGGCTCGACATCCTCGCGGGACGGCAGCGCCAGGCCGAGGCTGGTCCATTCCGCCATTCCTTCCGGTCCGGTCAGGTACTGGAGCAGCACCCACGCCGCTTCCTTGTTCTCGGAGTCGGCGCCGATCGAGTAGCTGACGGTGAACGCCAGGTTGCCCTGCTCGGCGCCCTGCGGCAGCTCCGCGATGGCGAACGAGGTGTCGGGGAAGTCGTTCTCCAGCGCCGGGATGAGCCAGTTGCCCTCCATGGTCATCGCCGCCTGCCCGGTCCCGAACGCCTCGCCGCACCAGCTCGCGCCGATCTCGGCCGGCGTCCGGAGCACGCCCGCTTCGTGGAGCTCGAGGTAGAGGTCGATGCCCTCCACGGCGGCAGGCTCCGCGATCGTCAGCTCGGTCTTCTCGTCGTTGTAGATCGCGCCACCGGCCTGGTAGATGAGGGCACCGATGCGCGGCAGCTCGGGCCCGATGCAGACGCCGGCCACGCCTTCGCTGGTGAGCGCCTCGGCCGCCGAGCGGAGCTCGTCCCAGTTGGTGGGCGGCTCCACGCCGGCCTCGCTCAGCAGGTCCGGGTTGGTGAAGAGCGCCAGCGGCGAGGCATCCTTCGGCAGCCCGTACGTCACGCCCTCGAACTGGAAGGCTTCCAGCAGCGGGTCGAAGAAGGGCTCGGTGTCGAACTCCGGGTTGCCCTCGAAGTAGGGGTCGAGCGGCTCGATCAGGCCGTCCTCGATCCAGGCATTGGCGAACTCGGCCTGCATGTAGAAGAGGTCAGGCGGCTCGCCGGCGCCGAACTGCGCCGTCATCTGCTCCACGTAGCCTTCGGGGATCGGCTCGTACTCGACCTCAATATTCGGGTAGTTATCCGCGAACGCGTCGAGCACCTGCTGGAGCAGCTCCTCCTCCGCATCGGAGGAGCGGAAGCCGGAGAAGCGGACGGTACCAGTGACCGCGTCCTCGTCGATCTCGATCGCGTCGCCGTCCGCGCCGCCGTCGCCTGCCGGTCCGCAGGCAGTCAGCACGAGCAGCAGCGTGAGTGTCGTGGCCAGCATCCGGAAGCTCATGGTCGCCCACCTCTCATCCCACATGCCGGGCCTCGGGGCACTGCCCGGGACAACTACCACGTCTGTCGCCGGGATCATACTCCCCCGCCGAAATGGCGAGACGGCGGGGCCCTTAGAATCGGGCCGGTGAGCGACGAAGAGATCGATCCGGCCGCTCCGCCCCGGTGGTGGGACGGAGCGGTCATCTACCAGGTCTACCCGCGCAGCTTCGCCGATGCCAACGGTGACGGCATCGGCGACCTGGCCGGCATCGAGTCCAGGCTCGACCACCTGCGCGGGACCGATGGATCGCTCGACGTCGACGCCCTGTGGCTGTCTCCGATCTACCCCTCGCCCCTGGCGGACTTCGGTTACGACGTCAGCGACTACACCGATGTCGCCGACGAGTACGGAACGCTCGAGGACCTGGACCGGCTGATCGCCGCCTGCCACGACCGTGGTCTGAAGCTGCTGATGGACCTCGTGCCGTGCCACACCTCGAACCGGCATCCGTGGTTCCTCGAGAGCCGCTCGTCGCGCACCAGCGCGAAGCGCGACTGGTACATCTGGGCCGATCCGGCGCCCGATGGCGGCCCGCCCTCGAACTGGGCCGCGGTCTTCGGCGGCAGCGCGTGGGAATGGGACGAGCCCAGCGGGCAGTTCTACCTGCACACGTTCTACCCCGAGCAGCCGAACCTGAACTGGCGGAACCCGCAGGTGGCGGAGGCGATGGCTGACGCGATGCGCTTCTGGTTCCACCGCGGCGTGGACGGCTTCCGGGTCGACGCCATCCAGGCAGCCGTGGTGGATGAGATGCTGCGCGACAACCCGCCGTTCAGCCGGCCGTCAACGGTTCCGGGACTGCACGGCGGCGACGGGCAGGATTGGCTCTGGAACGTCGATCGGCCGGAGGTCCACGACGTGGTGCGCGGCATGCGAAGCGTGACCGAGGAGTTCCCGGGCCGCGTCCTGCTGGGCGAGGTCTACGCGCCGGTGGAGCGGCTGGCCGGCTACCTGGCCCACGGCGCCGACACCGAGTTCCATCTCGCCTTCAACTTCGAGCTGATCCTGTCGCCCTGGAAGCACGAGGACCTGGTCCTGGCCATCGAGCGCTCCGAGGCGCATCACCCGCCCGGCGTGTGGCCGACCTACGCCATCTCCAACCACGACCGGCGGCGTCACGCCAGCCGTTGGGGAAGTGACCGGACCCGCCTCGCGGCGCTCATGCTGCTGACCCTGCGTGGCGTGGCGGTGCTCTACGCCGGCGAGGAGATAGGCATGGTCGACGCGCCCGAGGAGCTCCTTCCCGATCCGCCGTACGACCGTGCCGGGCGGGACGGCTCACGCACGCCCATGCAGTGGGACGCGTCCTCCCATGGTGGCTTCACATCGGGTACGCCGTGGCTGCCGCTCGTGGACCCGCAGACTCGCAACGTCGCTGATCAGCGCGGCGACCCGCAGTCGCTGCTGAGCCTCTATCGGCGCCTGATCGCCGCCCGGCGTGCGTCGCCGGCGCTCGAGCGCGGTGATCATCGGTCCTTCTTCGATGTCGCGACGGACGTGCTGTGCTGGCTGCGCACTGCCGGGAAAGAGCAGATCCTCGTCCTCGCCAACATCGGTGATGTGGAGCGTCGCTGCGACCTGCGGCGGGTCGCGGCGAAGCGCGGAACGCTGGTCGTGGCGACGAGCGACCGCACGGGCAGCGTTTCGCTGGACGGGCTCGTCCTCGAGCCGCGCGAGGGCGTGGCGCTGCGCCTGTGACAGCACGCACCACCCTGGTGATTAGCGTCCCATATCATCCAGGCAGCGGTGGGTCGCCAAGCGCCTGACCGGCGAGATGGGACGCGGTCGCAGCCGCACCGGAGAATGCTGGCGAAGGGAGGAGGGGGCGATGGGGTCCCGGGCTCGCAGATCATTCGGGCTGGCCGTCCTGCTCGGGCTGATCGCTGCGATTGGCGGGGCCGGCGCGACGCTGGCGGCGGAGGCGACGCTGACGGCTGAGCTGGCCGGCGTGACAGAGGGCGACATCCCCGGCGACGCGGACGGATCGGGCAGCGCAACGGTTGTGCTTGACCCGGAGGCCGGCAGCGTTTGCTGGGAGCTGAGCTCCGAGAACATCACGCCGGTGCTGCAGTCGCACATTCACGTGGGAGCGGATGGAGAGTCAGGCCGCGTGGTGGTTGCGCTGAACATCCGAGGCTTCGAGAGCAGCCACAACGGCTGCCGCGACAACCAGGATGCCGCCGTGCTACAAGCAATTGTCGACGATCCGGACGGACATTACGTCAACCTTCATACCGAGGATTATCCGGCCGGCGCGATCCGCGGCCAGCTCGGCGGCAGCGATGCCGCAATCCCCGACACCGCGGCCTCTCCGAGCGTCCGGCGCCACGCCGGGCCCGGTGCATTGCTCCTCCTGGTTGCCTCGTTGACGGCCATCCGGACGCTGAGCCTTCACACGCCGAGATCGCCGGCTCCGGCTGACTGGACCCCGTCCATCCTCCGCCCTACGCGGCGTCGGTGCCTTCGCGTGCGGCCGTAACCGGCCGCGAATGGGCTTGCAGATCCGGCGCGGACCGCGCCGGACTCGCATCCGGAAGGAGGACCCGATGGGGACCCGGCCACGTACATCCATTGCGCTCGCCGCCATCCTGGGGCTGCTCGGCGCGCTGGCGCTCGCCGGCGTGACGACCGCGGCCGAGACGACACTGACCGCCGAGCTCGCCGGCGTGGCAGAAGGGGAGAGCCCAGGGGACGAGGACGGCACGGGAACAGCCAGCGTCGTGCTCGACCCCGAGACGGGCACCGCGTGCTGGGAGCTGACCGCTGAGAACATCATGCCGGTCACGCAGTCTCACATCCACGTCGGGGCCGCGGGTGTGTCCGGCGGCATCGTCGTGCCGCTCGACGTCGCAGGCTTCGAGGGAACCAGCGAGGGCTGCGTCGAGGACCAGGAGGCAGCCGTGCTGCAGGCGGTCATCGACGACCCTGCCGGTCACTACGTGAACCTGCACACCGAGGACTTCCCGGCCGGCGCGATCCGCGGCCAGCTGGCCGCCGCGGCGGGAGACGACGCGCCGCCCGATACTGCCGTTCCGGCTCCGGACGGCACCCTCGTGATGCTGGGCACGGTCCTGCTCCTGGCCGGATCCCTGCTCGGCCTCCGTGCGCTGCGCGCCGCCACGGCCGCGACGCGCGACTGAACGCGGTTCCCTCCGCGGTCCGCGAGACGGCTCCGGTCTGTGCCGGGGCCGTCTCGCCTCACCGGCGCACGGGTTGACGGAGATGAGGCGCTGAGCGCCGACCCTCGAGTGGCCCGCGAGGAAGCCTACGTCGACGAGAGCCGGCCGATGAGGCGCGGATCGGCATCGCGCCCGAGGACGAACCAGATGGCGTGCACCGGCGTGTCGCCGATGTTCGCCAGCCGATGCGGAACGCTCGAGTCGAGCGACACGGCATCGCCGGGCTGGAGAACGTATCGGTCGAAGCCGATGACCACCTCGAGCACGCCGCTGATCACGTAGCCCCACTCGTAGCCCGAGTGGCTCTGGTACGTATCGCCGGGGCTCGACGCACCGCCCACGTCGTACACGACGAACAGGAATTCGACGCCCGGCTGGGAGGTGGTGGTCAGCCGCTCCCACACCACGCCCGAGGCAAGGCGGATGTGGCGGCGGGTGCCGGCCTCCTGGACCGGGGAGGGCCGTTCCTCGGGCCCAGACCGGGCCGCGAGCGCCGACGGCCGCTCGTCGTTGAAGAGCAGCTCGTCGAGCGAGGCGTCGAGCTCGGTGACGATCGCGAACAGGGTGCTGACTGAAGGCCGCGCGCGGCCGCGCTCGATCTGCGAGATGAGGCTCGGCGAGACTCCCAGCCGCTCGGCCAGCACGCGCAGGCTCAGGCCCCGGACGCGCCGGCGAGCCCGCAGCCGCTCCCCAACCTCGGGGTAATCCGGCTCGAAGGCGCGTGCGGCGTCTCGGTTCCTCACGATCACATGATCATCCAGCCGCCGTCGACGCGCAGGTCGATCGCGTTGACCGATGGGTTCTCCAGCAGGAAACGCACGGCATCGACGATGTCGGCCGACTGGACGAGGCGCCTCGTGGGCGTGCGAGCCAGGATGTGGTCGAGCGACTTGCCCTTCCAGAACGGGGTGTCGCCCACGATCCCGGGGTGGATGGCGTTGATCCGCATCGGTGCCAGCTCGGTGGCAAGCGTGGTGACCATGGTCGAGATGCCGCCGTTCACGGTCGTCACCGTGGTCGAGCCCGGATAGGGCCGGTCCTTGGCGAGGCCGCCGAAGAGCACGATCGAGCTGTCGTCGCTCAGCCGGTCGAGGAGGCGGTGGATGACCTCCGTGTAGCCTACGAGCTTGAGCGTGGTCAGGTGCGTGGCGCGCTCGAAGTCGTACTCGCGGACCTTGTTGTCGTCGCGCTCGATGGCGGCGATCACGAGGTGCTCCACCGGGCCCACGCTGGCCAGCGCGGCGCCGATCTCGGCCGGCCTGGCCAGGTCGAGCGCGATGGCACGCGTTCGCCCGCCGATCTCCGCCGCCACCGCCGCGCCCCTGGCGGGATCCCGGCTGCTGATGACCACCTCGTGGCCCGCCTGGGCGTAGTGGGTGGCGACGGCGCGCCCCAGGCCGGAGCTGCCGCCGATGACGACCACCGATCCATCTGATGCCATGCAACGATCTCCTTATCGGTCCTCTGTCTCGAAGCGGCGCCAATGGTCGACCCACCGATACGAATGCCGCGCCGGCGGCTGCGGCGCCTGTGTCTCGATCCACCGCACTCGCCCGCTCCCCGAGTTGAAGAAGCCGTGCGTTGCGCCCACCCCGGCGAAGACGACGTCGCCGCCGCGGATGGTGTGCACCCGGCCCTCCAGATCGGCCTCGATCTCGCCGTCCAGGAAGAAGTACGCCTCCTCGAACGGATGGTCGTGGACCTGGGCCGCGCCGCCGGGCTCGTAGTCGACCGTGAACATCGTCAGCAGCTCCGCTCCGAAGACCCGGTCGACCAGCATCTTCACGCTGATCCCGCTGTAGACCACGAGCGCCGTGTCTCGCCCCGCCGGGCGGCGGCCGCGCGCCGGGTCGGTCAGGGCCAGCGCCTCGGCCTGCGGCGGCGTTCCGTCGTAGTGCCCGACATGGCGCAGTCGCGGGTCGCCGAACGGCGGCGGCACCGCGGCGGCGGCGAGCGCCTCGAGGTCGAAGGGATCTGGCGCGAAGAACGTGTCGCGGCGGCCGGCATCGGAGGCGAGGCGCTGCGGCGTGTTGACCGACAGCCAGCGAGTCGGCTCGGAGCCCGCGTTGCCGAGGGCGTGCCACGTCCCGACCGGCATGAACGTGAAGTCGCCGGCAACCAGCCGGTGGGCATGGCCGTCGATCTCGACCATGAGCTCGCCGGCCAGCACGTAGAGCGCCTCCTCGAACGAGTGGAAATGGCGCTGGAGCCAGCCGCCCGGCGCGAGCGCGCCGACGGCCAGCTCGGTGTGGACCGCGCCCTGCTGCGGGCCGACCACCACCATGCGCGAGAGCCCGTGCCAGGTCGCGGACGACTCCATCGGTCGGTCGGTGAAGGTCCAGTCGACCGAAGCAACGTGGGTGGTCATGCCGTGCTCGCCAGCCTCCTCGCCATGATTCCAGCGCCATTGAACACCGCACGCAATGGTGGCAGTTTCGTCAAGGTCACGCAGGCACAGGCGGACCTTAAGTGCATGGACGCTTGCACTAATATTGAAGCACCGCTCTACGCCCGCGTGAGCGGGTGATGCCGACGAAGGGGACTCTGCAGATGGCCAGGCCGATCGCTTCACCGGGACTCATGACCGTCGACTGGGAGGAGCGCGTCAACCCGGAGCGGCTGCGCACCTACCGATTCGGTCGCGCCCGCGAGGCCCTGGCCAGCTCGGAGCTCGGCGCGTTGCTTCTCTTCGACTTCAACAACATCCGCTACGTAACGAGCACCCACATCGGCGAGTGGGCGCGAGACAAGATGACGCGCTTCGCGCTCCTCACCCGCGGGGGCGAGCCGCACCTGTGGGACTTCGGCTCGGCGGCCAAGCACCACCGCCTGTACTGCCCGTGGTTGCCGCCGGAGAACGTGCGCGGCGGGATGATCGGCCTCCGCGGCGCGGTGGCGCCGGAAGCGGGCCTGTTCACCGGCGCGGCGAAGGAGATCGCCGAGATCCTGCGCGCCGAGGGCGTGACCGACATGCCGGTCGGCGTCGACATCGTCGAGCCACCCATGCTCGCCGCGCTCGAAGCCCAGAACATCGCCGTCCGCGACGGGCAGCAGACGATGCTCGACGCGCGCGAGGTGAAGTCGGCCGACGAGATCATGCTGCTCAACACGGCCTGCGCCATGGTCGACGGCGCCTACCAGCTCATCGCCGAGCGCCTCAAGCCGGGCGTCCGCGAGAGCCAGCTGGTGGCCGAGGTCACGAAGGCGCTGTTCGACATGGGGTCCGAGCACGTCGACAACATCAACGCCGTCTCCGGGGAGCGCTGCTCACCGCACCCTCACGTGTTCAGCGACCGCCTCATCCGGCCCGGGGACCAGGCCTTCTTCGACATCATCCAGACCCATGTCGGCTACAAGACCTGCTACTACCGCACCTTCAGCGTCGGCAGCGCGACCGATGCGCAGCGCGACGCCTATAAGCGAGCGCGAGAGTGGATCGACGCGTCGATCGAGCTCATGCGCCCAGGCATGACGACGGACCGGGTGGCATCGGCGTGGCCCAAGGCGGAGGAGTTCGGCTTCGAGAATGAGATGGAGTGCTTCGGGCTGCAGTTCGGCCACGGCGTCGGCCTGGCGCTCTGGGAGCGGCCGATCATCAGCCGTCTCAACTCGCTGGAGCACCCGGTCGAGATCAAGGAAGGGATGGTCTTCGCGCTGGAGACCTACTGCCCGGCCCGAGACGGCTACTCGGCGGCGCGGATCGAAGAGGAGGTCGTGGTGACGAAGGACGGCTGCGAGTCGATCTTCCGCTTCCCGGCCGAGGAGCTGCTGGTAGCAGGCACGCGCTACTTC
>JBOGTC010000065.1:0-4083 GCA_050692055.1 Candidatus Limnocylindria bacterium
GGCCCCATCGGCCTAGAATCGGACCGATGAGCACGAAGCCCTTTGCCTCCAGCGCGGACCTTGCCGAGAAGCAGGCCACGCTCGAGGAGCTCGCCGCGGGCGTCTACGCCTACACCGCGCAGGGCGACCCCAACGTCGGCTGCATCGTGGGCACGGACACCGTCCTGGCCATCGAGGCCCGCGCCACGCCGGTCATGGCGCAGGAATGGATCGACGTCATCCGCACGCTCACGGACCTGCCGTTCGGGGACCTGGTCCTGACCCACTACCACGCCGTCCGGGTGCTCGGCGCCAGCGCATTCGGGGCTCGAAGGATCATCGCCCACGAGCAGACCGCCGCGCTGATCGAGGAGCGCGGCCGCCAGGACTGGGCCTCGGAGCAGGGGCGCATGCCGCGCCTGTTCAAGGGCGCCGAGACGATCCCCGGCCTGACCCGCCCCACGCAGACCTTCGCCGACGCCCTTACCCTCGACCTCGGCAACCGCATGGTCGAGCTCCGGCACCTGGGACGCGGCCACACCTCGGGAGATCTCGTCGTCTGGCTGCCCGACGAGCGCATCTGCTTCGCCGGTGACCTCGTCGAGGCGCAGGCCGCGCCGTACATGGGTGACGCCCACGTCGCCGATTGGCGCGGGACCACGCTCGACAACGTCGCTGCCCTGGGTGCCGACCAGCTCGTCGGCGGCCGCGGCCCCGTCGTGCGCAAGGGCGAGGTGGCCACGGCCATCGAGGACACGCGCGCCTTCCTCTCGGCCACGCTCGACGGCACCCGCCAGGTCCGCGATGCGGGCGGCACGCTCGAGGAGGCGTTCGAGCAGGTCCATGCCGCCCTCGCTCCGCGCTACGCCGGCTTTCCGATCTTCGAGCACTGCATGCCGTTCAACGTCCAGCGCGCGTGGGACGAGCTCGATGGCATCGATCATCCGCGCATCTGGACCGCCGAGCGCGACCGCGAGGTGTGGGACGCGCTCCAGGACTGAGCATCAGTGCCCAGCAGCGGCGATGACCCGGTCAATCTTCCGCCGGTGCAAGTTGGAAGCGCTTCAGCCGGCGAGAGAGGCGCGATGGACAGCGTAATCGTCTGCCCATGCAAGTTGACGGAGCCATCGGCGCCGTTGCGGTCTCCGGAGCGCGCCTAAGTTGCACGAGCAGACGATTAGCGGTGGCATCGGCCACCCGGATGGCCCGGGCGGCGCAACGCCGGTCGCCGTCGTCGGTGCCGGACCCATCGGCCTGACGCTGGCGCTCCGGCTGGCTCAGCGCGGCATCGGCGTCACCCTGCTGGAGGCCCAGGCACGACCCGAGCGCATCGGCTCGAAAGCGATCTGCATGCAGCGCGAGACGCTCGAGATCTGGGCGCGCGCCGGCATCGGCGAGGAGGTGGCGCAGCGGGGGATCCAGTGGCGCGTTGGCCGTACCTACCTGGGCACGCGCGAGCTGTTCAGCGTCACGCTGCCCGGCACGACGGACGACCACTTCCCGCCGTTCGTCAACATCAGCCAGTCCGAGGTCGAGGAGCTCCTGCTGGACCGATGCCTGGCCGCCGGCGTGGACGTCCGCCTCGGCTGGCGCCTGGCCGGGCTGGCCCACGACGCCGAGGGGGTGGAAGCCATCTTCGAGACCGATGCGGGCGAGCGCAGGCTCAGCGCGCCTTACATGGTCGGGGCCGATGGCGCCCATTCGGGCGTGCGCCATGCCCTGGGCCTCGAGTTCCGCGGCTACGGCTTCGACGACCAGTTCCTGATCTGCGACGTGCGCGCCAGGCTGCCGTACCCCGCCGAGCGGCGGTTCTTCTTCGATCCGCCGTGGAATCCGGGGCGCCAGGTGCTCATTCATCCGCAGCCGGACGACGTGTGGCGCATCGACTGGCAGGTGCCGCCGGCGTTCGACCTCGACGCCGAGCGCAGCGACGGGCGGCTGGAGGCGCGGGTCCGCTCCGTCATCGGTCCCGACGTGGAGCTCGAGCTGGTGTGGGCCACCGTGTATCGGTTCAGCCAGCGCGTGGTGGATCGGTTCCGGGTGGGTCGCGTCTTCCTGGCGGGCGACGCGGCGCATTTGATGAGCCCGTTCGGGGCTCGTGGCCTGAACTCCGGTGCCGCCGACGCCGAGAACCTCGCCTGGAAGCTGGCGCTGGTGCTCGATGGCGTGGCGCCGGCCACGCTGCTGGAGACCTACGACGTCGAGCGCCGTGCGGCGGCCCTCGAGAACCTGGCCGTCACCGATGCCACGATGCGCTTCATGGTTCCACACGGCCCGTGGCGCCGGGCGTGGCGCAACCTCGTCCTTCGCCTCTCACCACGTTCGGGCTGGTTCCGCGCCCGCGTCAACTCCGGCCGCCTCTCGCAGCCTGCGGCCTACGCGGCCTCGTCGATCGTCGCGGCGGGGCCGGCCGACGCCGCGTTGTCGCGCCATGGTTCCGTGGCGCCGGACGTGCCGCTTGGCGACGGCCGCCGCCTGCGCGAGCACATCGGTCCGGGGTTCGTTGTGCTGATCGCGGGCGCGGATCCGCCGGGCGGCCTGGCCTTCCCCGTGGCGGTTCGGCTCCTGTCAACGAAGGCGCCGGCCGCGTGCGCCGTCTACGCGCCGGCGCCCTCCGAGCCGCGCGCCTGGATCATCCGCCCGGATGGGCACCTCGCCGCCAGCCTGCCGATCACCCGCTCAGGCGACCTGGAGCTGCTGCCGGCGCGCGTGGCCCGTGCCGCTGGCATTGCTGCGGCGTAACGCCCGCCGGGTGAGCGCAATCTCGACGCGGGCGGCCTAACGCTCGCCGGGAGAGCGCTAGTGCTGTGGCTGCATCGTACCGCCAGCGTCATGAGCGCTACGGCCCTCGGTGATGAGATTGGCGTCGATTGCGCCAGCAGCACGAGCGTTACGCCCATCGCCCGCACCACCAGGCTCGATTACGCCAGCAGCACGAGCGTTACGCCCATCGCCGATTTCTCTCGCGTCGAGAGCGCTCGCCGGACGAGCGGTCGGCTGTTGTCGCGGCGGTCGCCGAACACGCTGACGACCGTTGCGCCACATCTTTCGCCCAGCGGCCGCGGGTGGGATGAAGATCAACATGCGCGCGGGTCCAACCGGCTTCGCCAGCCAGGACCGCACGGCCGGCCCTCGGACGTTGTATCGTGCGAAGAGCGCCGGAAACTCGCGGACGCGGCTGACGTTCCGATCGGTCTTGGTGGTCGCCAGCAGTACGCCGACGATCTCCGGCTTCCAGCCGTATTCGGCAGCTACCGTCCGCGCCAGCCGCTCCTTCGTGTCGAGGCCTCCGAGCAGATCCTGGATGTCCACCACATCGGTCTTCTGCTCCGTGATGAGCAGAGCGCGGCGCGCAGCCGAGTAGCCAAGCAGGTCGATGCGGCCTCGTTCGCCGTAGATGCTGTAGCTGGCCTCCGCGCCGACCTCCCAGCCGTCGGTCTCGAGCTCATGCTTGAGGTAGTTGCCGATGGCGGCGTGCTCCTCATCGCGCAGGATCTCGCCGGTCTGCCCCCGAATCGTGAGGTCGACTCGCAGCCCCAACGCCTCAGCGTGCTTCCGCAGGGCGCGGACCGTCGTGCCCTCGAGCTCGCCGTCCTCGTGTCGTCCGATGGTCGCGCGGGATAGGCCGCATCGCTCGCTCACGTCCGTCTGCCGCAGGTCCTGTCGGACCCGCGCTGCCCGGAAGAGGCCAGCTACCACGCGATCTCGCATGGACCGATGCTGGCACGCGGCCGCTTACCGGCCGCTTACTTGGTGCTTACGCCCATCCCACGATCCCTATCCCCCCGCCGCCGACGATGGACACCAATATCGCTCGCCACGCTGGCGTTGTGCCCGGGTAGGCGTCGTTGCGCTCGCCTCGTGAGCGGAACGCCCTCGCATCTCCCGCGGATCGAGATAGCGCCAGCCCGATGAGCCCTATGTTCGGAGCGCCCATCAGTCGCCCGGATAGGGCTCGCCGGACGAGCGCGCCACGAAGGCCGCCAGCGCCACCAGCGCCACCAGCGCCAGGCCGATGATCAGCGGCGGGCTCGTACTCTCCGGCGGCGGAGCCATCGCCACGTCCGGCAGCGTCCCGCCGCCGCCACCCGGCGCGGCCGTGGG
>JBOGTC010000066.1:0-4485 GCA_050692055.1 Candidatus Limnocylindria bacterium
CGCTCGACCTGCACGGGGAGCGGGTGGAGGCGGCGCTGGAACGCCTCGGGTCCTATCTCGACGAGGCGCTGCTGGCGGGGCTGGACAGCGTGGTCATCGTGCACGGCATCGGCACCGGTGCGCTGCGCCGCGCGGTACGCGAGGCGCTGGCCGAGCATCCTCGCGTGCGTACCACGCGCTCCGGGCGCCGCGAGGAGGGTGGCGACGGCGCCACGGTCGCCGAGCTCTGAGCGCGTCGACGGCTCGTCCGCCCAGGTTTCGACCGCTGTACCCGCGATCAGACCTCGCCCGTGAGAACGAGTACCACGAGCCGAGGCTGATGCGGGTGCCCGCCGCCCGGTGTCAGGGCGGCCGCCGATGGCGTGGCCGCGTGCGACATCGCGATCCCCGTCGTAACGCCCATCTGGCGGTCCCAATCTGGCCTGCTTCCGGCTGGACCGGCATACCGCTCGGCTGGCGAGCGATACAGCGGCCGAACTGCTCTCATGGCTCATCCGATGAGCGCTACCGCCGCCCGGAGCCGTCGAAGCGATGTCCCAGCCCGATAGTGCTCACCTCATGAGCGCTGGCCGGCCTGCCCGGCCCGAGCCCGAGCCTGGGCCAACCGAAGCCGCCCCTGGTTGGAGTTTGGCAACCTCGGCGGCGATCCCTGTTCACTACTCCTCGGGCGTGGGCGAGGGTGACTCGATCGGCGGGACGGGCGGGACCGTGACGATCGGCGTCGGCTCGGGAGTGAGCGACGGGGTCGGCGAGGGCGTGGGGGAGGGCGATGGGGTCGGGGAGGGCGACGGCGTGGGCGTCGAGGTCGGCACCTCGCCCGGCGTGCACTCCTCGGCCGGCGCGAGCGACGCGTCGAGCGGCCCGGGGAACGGCCGGCGCAACGAGGCGTTGAGCTCATCCTCGCGCCCCCGCCACAGCTCGATCCAGGCCCGGTTGGCCTCGTTCCAGGTCGGATGATCCTCCTCCGCGTCCGAGAGATCGAGGTAGACCTCCTCTGCCGGCTCGGGCGGCGGCGCCTCGGTCGGTGACGCATCGGGGTCCGGTGATTCGGTGGGCGGCGCCGTCTCGAAGTCGCCGCAGCCCTCCTGCCAGATCTTTCCGGTCTCGGCCTCGATCCGCAGCTCACGGTGCAGCTGGTCCCGCGCCGTCGGCACCCGATCGCTGGCGAAGATCTCGGTCACGGTGGCGGTCGTGAACTCGCCAGGCAGGAGGCCGCTGATGGCGTCCACCTCCACGTCGACGATACCCTCCGGACGCGCGAAGTCATAGACCGGCAGCTCGTTGAGGGCGGCCACCTCGGCCATGTAGTCGTGCCAGATGAAGGTGGGGCCATCTGCTGCGAACACGTCCTGGATGGGCGAGAAATCGCTGTTGCCGACCCACACGCCGGTCACGATGGCGCCCGCGGGGTCGTCGGGGTCATCGGGGTTGCCGGCCAGGTAGCCGAAGGCTTGGAGGTCGCGGAAGTCGTTCGTGGTGCCGGTCTTCAGCGTGGCCGGCCGCCGGCCGGGGTCGGCATCGGTCTGAAGCTGGAAGCGGGGGCCCCACAGCGGGTTGGCGGCAGGATCGGTGTTGTCCGCCAGGATGTCCGTCACGAGGTAGGCCGACTGCTCGGAGAGGACCTGCTGCGGCTCGGGCGCATCGGTCTCCCGGTCGTAGATGACGGTGCCATCGGCGCTCTCGATGCGCTCGATCATGTACGGCTCCATGAGGGTGCCTCCGTTGGCGATGGCGCCGTACGCACCGGCCAGGTCGAGCTGGTGCACGCCCAGGGTGCCGAGCGTGAGTGACGGCACAGCGTGCTCGCCCCCGTGGCCCGGATCGAACTCCAGGCCGAGCCGCTGCGAGAAATCGACCAGCTGCTGGTTGCCGATGAGCTGCTGCGCCTTGGCCACCGGGATGTTGAGCGAGTACTTCAGCGCATCACGCACCCGGACCGGCCCGCGCTCGCGGAGGTCCGCGTTCGGCACCGAATAGCCGTCCACGATCTCGCCCTCCACGTCCATGAACATGGTGGCGGGGTTGATGGCGGCGGAGTCGAAGCCGGCGGCGTAGGTGATCGGCTTGAAGGCCGATCCGGACTGCCGATACGCCTGGCCGATGACGTCGAAGGCCGGCTGGTGCTCGGGAGTCGCCTCGCCGAAGAAGCTGGCGCTGCCGACGTAGGCCAGCACGGCGCCGGTGCGGTAGTTGACCGTCACGATGGCGTCGTTGTTGATGTTGCGGCCCTGCAGCTGGCTGATCCAGGCCAGCGCCGCCTCTCCGTACTTGGCGATCAGCTCTTCGTCGGTGAGGCGATCCATGTCGTAGCCGATCTGGGCCCACTTCTCGGCGATGACCTGGTAGCCCTCGTAGTCGAGGGTGGTGGTGATGCGCAGCCCACCGGTGTCCAGCCGATCCTCGCTGCCCAGCAGCTCGGCGGCCTCGCGCCGCACTGCGTACACGAAGTGCGGTGCCCGGAACTGGCGGTCGCGCGGCGGCGCGAGGACGATCTCCTCGGCCAGCGCGGCATCGTACTCGGCCCGCGTGATGAACTCGGACTCGAACATCTGCTCCAGGACCACGTCGCGCGTGAAGATGGCCGGTGCCTCCGGCGGCACGACCAGCACCGTCTCGCCGCCCACGTCCTGCTGCACGGCCGCCTGCGTCGGGTCGAGGCGCGACGGAGAGCGCACGAGCCCCGCCAGCATGGCCGCCTCGCTGGGGCTGAGCTGGTCCTCCGGCGCATCGGAGGTGATGTCCTTGGCGAAGTAGGCATCGGCCGCCGCCCAGATCCCGTACGCGTTGTTGCCGTAGTACACCTGGTTGAGGTACATCTCCAGGATCTGCGCCTTGCCCTCCTCGTCGGGATACGCCTCGTCCAGGCGCAGGGCCAGAATCGCCTCCTTGATCTTCAGCTCGAGCTGGCGGTCGGGATCGGCAACCATCTGCGCGTCGAACAGGCGGCTGCCCACGAGCTGCTGGCAGATGGTCGACGCGCCGGAGACGACCTCGCCCGCCTCCAGGTTCTGCACCACCGCCCGCACGATGCCGCGGAAGTCGATGCACGGGTTGGTCCAGAAGGTCTGGTCCTCAGCGGCAATCTGGGCGTTGGTCATCACCTCGGGAATCTGCTCCAGCGGCACGACCCGCCGGTCCTCGGCGGCGAAGGTGGCCAGCTCGGTGCCGTCGGCCGACGTGACGGTGGACGCCTGCGGCAGCGGGAAGTTCTCGATCTCCGAGATCGACGGCAGGCCCGAGGTGTACGAGGCGAAGACGCTCATGATGCCCACGAACAGCCCCGCGGCCAGCAGGACGAAGACGCCCAGGATCAACCGTGGAACGGCGATGGGGAAGGGACGGAGGCGGGATCGCGGGACGGCGTACCGGCCTCGCCCAGGGCGCGGCGGCGGCATGCGCCGCCCCGGCGGGGGATGGCGTCGGGTCATCGCGCGGCAGGGTAGCACGGAACCTTCGTCGTCGCCGTCGGGCCGGACCGGCGCTTCGTATACTCACTGACCGATGAAGACGCCCGACCTGCGCACCCCCGTACTCGACGATCTCGAGTGGCGGCGGATGATCGCCCACAGCACCGATCTCGACGCGCTGCGCAGCGCCATGGCGGCCGGGCCGATCACCTATTACTGCGGGTTCGATCCCAGCGCGCCCAGCCTCCACTTCGGCAACCTGGTGCAGCTCGTGACGGTGCGGCGCCTGCAGCTGGCCGGGCACCGGCCGATCGGAGTGGTGGGCGGAGCGACCGGCCTGATCGGCGATCCGAGCGGGCGGTCCGTGGAGCGCGCCCTCAACGAGCGTGACGTGGTCGGCGCATGGGTCGAGCGCATCCGGCCGCAGGTCGAGCGCTTCCTGTCCTTCGAGGGCGACAACGCCGCGCAGCTGGTCAACAACCTGGAGTGGACCGGACCGATGCCGGCGATCGACTTCCTGCGCGACATCGGCAAGCACTTCAGCGTCAGCCGCATGCTCGCCAAGGAGGCGGTCAGCGCGCGCCTGGAGGGCGGCATCAGCTACACCGAGTTCAGCTACCAGATCCTGCAGGCCGTCGACTACCTGGAGCTGTACCGCCGATACGGGTGCACGCTGCAGACCGGCGGCAGCGACCAGTGGGGCAACCTGACCGCCGGCGTCGACCTCATCCGGCGGATCGAGGGCGCATCGGTCCATGCCCTGGCCACGCCGCTGCTCACCCGGCCGGACGGCGTGAAGTTCGGCAAGAGCGAGGGCGAGACCGTCTGGCTCGACACGGCTATGACGTCGGTGTACGCCTTCTACCAGTACTTCCTCAACGTGGACGACACGGTGGTGGGCGAGTACCTGCGCTGCTTCAGCTTCCGCTCGCAAGACGAGATCGCCGCCCTCGAGGCCGATGTCGCCGCGCGGCCGGAGTCGCGCGCCGCGCAGCGCGCCCTGGCCGAGGAGCTCACCACCCTGGTGCACGGCGCCGACGAATGCCGCCGCGCCATCGCGGCCAGCGCCGCCCTGTTC
>JBOGTC010000067.1:0-3785 GCA_050692055.1 Candidatus Limnocylindria bacterium
TAGTCGACGTGCAGCTGAACGAGCGACGCCATCGGCCTCACCGTAGCACGCTTCTATAATGGCCCTCCCTAACGGCCATCTGACCGCCCGAGGCGGATTCGCCGGCCTCGGCGTCACCTGCGATCGCATATGCGCAAGGAGCACCGATGCAGCCCACCACGCCCGACAGAATTCGCAACGTCGCCCTCATCTCCCACGGTGGCGCCGGCAAGACCACCCTCGCCGAGGCGATGCTCTTCGATGCCGGCGCAATCAGCAGGTTGGGAAACGTGGAGGCCGGCACCACGACGCTCGACTGGGATCCGGACGAGCACAGGCGCGGCCAGAGCATCAACCTCGCCATCGGCTCGCTGGAGTACGAGGGCGTGCGCATCACCGTCATCGATACGCCCGGCTACGCCGACTTCCAGGCGGACGTGGTCGAGGCCCTCTCGGCGGCCGACGCGGCAATCGTGGTCATCGATGCCAGCGCCGGCGTCGAGGTCGGGACCGACGCGGTCTGGCGCCTTGCCGATGGGCGACGGCTCCCGCGGATGGTCTTCGTCAACAAGATGGACCGTGAGAACGCGAACTACGACGCCACCCTCGACCAGCTCAAGGCGGCCTTCGGGCCGAGGATCGCGCCGGTCTACCTGCCCATCGGCTCGGCCGACGGCTTCAGGGGCTACATCGACGTCATCGAGCAGCACGCCAGCGTCTACGAGGGCGGCAAGGCCAAGGAGGTGCCGATCCCGGACGAGCTGCGCGCCGGCGAGGAGCAACGCCGCGACGCGCTCGTCGAGGCGGCGGCCGAGGCCTCGGACGAGCTGATGATGAAGTACCTCGAGGGCGAGGCATTCTCCGACGAGGAGATCGAGGCCGCCCTGCACAAGGGCACGCGCGAGGGCAGCGTGGTGCCCGTCTTCGTGGGCAGCGCCATCAAGAACATCGGCGTGCGCGAGCTGCTGAGCATGATCGCGAAGCACGTTCCCTCCCCCGCCGAGGTCGGCTCTCGCACCACCACCGCCGGCAAGGAGATCCCGCCGGACCCGAACGGGCCCTTCGTTGCCCAGGTCTTCAAGACCACCGCCGATCCGTTCGTCGGGCGCCTGACCTACTTTCGCGTCATCTCCGGCACGCTGAGCTCGCAGGGACACCTCTACAACGTGGGCCGCAGGGAGGAGGAGCGCATCGGCAACCTGCTCAGCATCCAGGGCAAGGAGCAGGCGAACCTGCCGAAAGTCGGCCCCGGCGACATCGCCGCCGTGGCCAAGCTGACCTCGACCCGATCGGGCGATACGCTCGTCGCGGACAGGACCCAGGCCGTGGAGCTGCCCGCGCCCGCCTTCCCGGCTCCCACCCTGCAGGTGGCGATCGAGCCCGAGTCCAAAGCCGACCTCGACAAGCTTGGCCAGGCGCTGCATCGGCTCCAGGAGGAGGAGCCATCGGTCTTGGTGCACCGCCAGGAGGGCACCGGCGAGACGATCCTCACAGCCATGGGCGACAGCCAGGTCGACGTGATCGTGGACCGCCTGAAGCGCAAGTTCGGCGCGGCCGTCCGGACCGCCACCCCGCGCGTCCCCTACCGCGAAACCATCCGCGCCGCGGCCAAGATCGACAACAAGTTCAAGCGCCAGACCGGCGGCCACGGCCAGTACGGGCATGTCGTCATCGAGTTCGAGCCCACCGAGTCGGGCAATGGCTTCGAGTTCGGCACCAAGATCGTGGGCGGCGTGGTGCCCAAGCAGTACATCCCTGCCGTCGAGAAGGGCCTGCGCGAGGCGATGGCCGAGGGCGTGCTCGCCGGCTACCCGGTGGTGGATCTCAAGGCGACGCTGGTCGATGGCTCGTACCACACCGTCGACAGCTCCGAGATGGCATTCAAGGTCGCCGCGTCACAGGCGCTCAAGCGGGCCTTCGAGGCGGCAAGCCCCACGCTCCTCGAGCCCGTGCTCGAGGTGGAGGGCGTGGTGCCCGACGAGTACATGGGCGCCGTGATGGGCCAGATCACCTCGAAGCGCGGGCACGTGCTCGGCATGGACTCCGATGGTGGAACGCAGCACCTCCGGGCTCAGGTGCCGCAGGCCGAGATGTTCCACTACGCCACCGAGCTGCGCTCCATCACCCAGGGTCGTGGCCGCTTCTCCTGGAAGCTGGACCACTACGCCGAGGTGCCGCACAACGTGGCCGAGAAGGTGATCGCCGAGGCTGGCACGAACGGCCACGGCTCTGACCGGCACTAGACCGATGGGCGCCGAAGAGGCGCTCGAGCGGCTTGTGGCCTGGGCCGATGCGGAGCCATCGGTCCGCGGCATGCTGCTGCTCGGTTCGCGAGCGCGGACCGATACGCCCGCCGACGAGTGGTCCGACACCGACGTCCTGCTCTTCACGACCGATGTGGCTCGCTGGCTGGACGACGGCCGGTGGCTGGACGCCATGGGCGAGGTGGTCGTGACCTACACCGAGACGACGGCGCTGCGCGATCTCCGCGAGCGCCGCGTGACCTTCGCCGATGCGGCGGATCTCGACATCGTGCCGGTCCCGGCGGAGCGGGTCGAGGAGATCCTTGCCGTTGACGCAGCGCTGCCGGTCCTCGCGCTGGGCTATCGAACGCTGCTCGACAAGGATCGCCTCTTCGCCGATC
Source organism: Candidatus Limnocylindria bacterium (assembly GCA_050692055.1). Classification (GTDB taxonomy): domain Bacteria; phylum Chloroflexota; class Limnocylindria; order QHBO01; family QHBO01; genus JBOGTC01. The sequence continues at coordinate 2,624 of JBOGTC010000067.1, forward strand.
TTCCCGACCGCGTCGCGGCCGCGGATCCCTGGGCGATCACCGATGCCGCGCCCTGGCCACCCGATCCTGCGGAGGCCGCCAACCTCATCGGCGATTACTGGTACCACTGCGTCTGGATCACGAAGAAGCTGCGACGCGGCGAGGTGTGGGTGGCGCAGGGCTGCCTCAACGGCTACCAGCGTCGGATCCTGCTGCGGTTCGTGGAGTGGCAGGCCAAGCTCCGCTCCGGCGGTCAGGCCCAGACCTGGTTCGACGGCCGCTACCTGGAGCGCTGGGCAGCGCCGGAGACCGTGGAAGCGCTGCGCGATGCCTTCGCGCGCCATGACGAGCGCGATGTCGCCCGGGGACTCCTTGCCAGCGTGGCCGCGTTCGCGCCGCTGGGCCGCGAGGTGGCGGCCGGCGTATCGATCCCGTATCCGGACGAGGCAGAGGCGTGGATTTCGCGTTGGGTCGCAGACAGGCTGGGCGAGGCGGGCCTCGTCTAGCATCGGTGCGGAGCTCACCCAACGGCAGTCCGCGGTCCGCGATCCGCGACGCTTGGTCCGTGGCGCTCACCCAACGGCAGTCCGCCCGCCATCCCCGGGCCGCTTTGCATGAGGTGGAGCTAACGGGGAAGAAGACCGTCGAAACGGCAGGATCTTCCCCGCCCGTTGCATCGGATGCAACAGGCGGGCAACAAGACACCCAGATTACCCTCTACTTCCCCGATACCTCCATGTGATGCAACGGGTCGCCAGGGAGGCATGCCTCCGTCATCCCTGGTCGCGGCGGTAGGCCCAGGGCTCACCGTGGGCTCGCTGTTCCTCTTCCGTCCGGCGACGCGCGACACCCTCGGCGAGGAACGTCAGCAATGCGACGGCAAGGGCGGCCACGGCGATGATGAAGGGCGCCACTGACCACGCGGCATCACTGCCGGTGACGACCGTGATCAGCCAGATCGCGAGTGCCGACAGGCCTGCGCCGATGACTCCGGCCGCCAGGGCCGCCGTGGCGAAGGCGAGGAACATCGATTTGCCGTTTCCTCTCAGTGCCTCAGATTGGCGGCCACGACGGCGGCGAGGTTGCGCTTGCCGCGACGCACGAAGAGCCAGCGGCCGTGGAGCAGGTCATCCGTGCCAGGTGCGGCGCTCGGATCGAGGACCTTCGCGTTGTTGAGGTAGGC
>JBOGTC010000068.1:0-21858 GCA_050692055.1 Candidatus Limnocylindria bacterium
GCCCACGCCAGGCGGGCAGGGTCGCTCTCGGCGCCCCGCCGCACCACGAGGCGGCTCAGCTGTTCCTCGCTGCCGGGCGGGGGACTGGCGGCGGCGGTCATGGCGTCACTCCTCTTGGACGATGAGCGCCGTGACCATGCCGAACATTCCATCGGGACCCTCGGCGTGGGTCAGGACATGGCAGTGGTAGGCCCAGGTGCCGACCTCGGTCGCGTCGACGAGCACGTCGATTCGCTCGCCCGGAGCGACCAGGACGGTGTCCTCGAAGTGAGGCGTCGGCAGGGTCCAGCCGTCCTTGGCGATGACCAGCTGCGGGATCCCGTGCAGGTGCATCGGATGGATCTGGAGCCCCTCATTCATGTAACGGATCCGGATGAGGTCGCCTTGCGTCGCAACGATGGGTGCGGTCGCCGGGAATCCCTTCCCGTTGATCGTGAAGCCGAGTGGACCGTCGTTCAGGATCATCGCCACGTCCTGGTCGACCTCCGGCGCGTCGGCCGCCGGGTCGGTCACCACGAACGCGCCCAGTAGCCCCATCGGCACCTGCTCCTCGGCCATGAAGTGGCTGTGGTACATGTGCGAGCCGGCGTTGCGGAGCGTGTACTCGTAGGTGAACGACTCGCCCGGCATGACCGCCGGCTGGCTGATCACCGGAACGCCATCCATGTCGGGGGGGACGAACAGCCCGTGCGAGTGAATCGTGGTCGGTACGGGCAGCTCGTTGCGGAGGATGATCCGGACCCGGTCCCCAAGCGCGGCGCGCAGCTGCGGGCCTGGCACCATGCCGTTGTAGGCGTAGGCCTCCACGACCGTCCCAGGCTCGGTCTCCCACTGAATGACCGATGCGGTGAGCTCCCACTGCAGGGTCCCATCGGGCTGGATCTCCGGTGCGAGGATCTCGTTGCCCGTTCCTTCGGTTTCCGCCGGAAACTGCGCCGTCACCGCCGCATCGATGTCGCGCATCTCCTCGGCTGTGCGCTCCTCGTGCGGTGCCCCCGCCTGCTGGGATTCTCCGGGCGCGGCGACCATGACCTCCCCCGTCATTCCGCCGTCGGCGTGCCCCGGGACCGAGCACACGAATGACAGGCCCGCGGCGGGAACCGTCACCTCGCCGGTCGCCGTCGAATGTGCCTCGGCCTCGATGGTCGTGCCGTCGACGAAGGTGATGTCGTGCAGCGTTCCGCCGTCGTTGACGAGCGTGACCGCGTAGACGCCGGGTTCCTCGACGTGCGACATCGCCGGCTCGAAGCCCAGATCGAAGGCACGGACCTCGATGGTGCCAACAGGTCCCGCCGGATGGTTTGTCGAGGCGGCCGGTGAGGAGGGAGCGCCGGTAGGGTTTCCAGGCTCGCCGAGGACGACGGCGATCAGGAGCATGACCAGCGCGAACATCGCGCCGGCCGTGGTGAAGGCGATCCAGAACGCAAGGATTCGGGGCATCGGTTCTCCGTGGCGTGCAGCTGAGGGAAGTCCCCCGGCAGCGTATGGGCGAGTGCATCTGGCCCCTAGGGCCGGACGGCCCGGTCGTCGGGGGCCGCTCGGCCGATTTCACTCGGGACCTGCCGGGACGCTCATCTGGGGCAGCTGCTGTCCGCGCCCGTGCGTGGCCGCTCGCTGGTCGTGTGACCTATGGATCGCCATGACAGGGGCCTGATGGCTCCCGAATGGGTCCGTGTGTCACATGCGCACCATGCAACCGAGCGGCGAGAGTGTGTGTGGGAGATGTCCCACATCACACACTTGAAAGGAAACTCCAATGATCCGTCGGTTGCGGGGTCTCGGCATCGTTCTCGGCCTCATCGGGTTTGCATTCGTTGCGGCCGGTGCGTTCGCCTTCATGAAGACCCAGGAGGGATACACCTCACTCAATGCCTTCAGCGCGGCGCAGGGCGTCGAGCTGACATACAACGAAGAGGGGCAGCTGATCGACCGCGGCGAGCCCGAAGGTGCGCAGGCGATCATGGCGCTGATGACCGATGACTGGGGCTACCCGGTCGTGTCGGGCGAGCTCGATCCGAATGACCCGGTCGTCAACACCGGATCCGAGTACATGTTCCAGATGGCGACGGTCGCCTACCACACCCTGCACGGGACCCAGACGATCGTGCTGGAAGAGGACGTCGAGTACAACGGCGAGCTGTACCCTGCCGGTGAGTACGAGTTTGCGGTGGATGGCCGCTACTGGGCCGACTTCGACCGCGAGCATCCGCTCGAGGGCCCGGCCCGCGCGCAGGCCTGGACCGGCGTGGCCCATGCACTGATCGGTCAGCTGGGTGTCGGAACCGTCACCGCATCGGCGCTGCAGATGGGCTTGGGCCTGGCCGCTCTGTTCGCAGGCGTTGGTGCCACGTTCCTGCTCACCGGCGCCGGTCTGGTGTGGGCAACCCGCGCCGAGACTGAGCCGGTCCCGGTGCTGCGCCGGTCCACCGTGCCGGCCTGAGGGTTCGCGTATGGGGCCGAACTTGAGGGCCCCGCAACCCTCGCGAGGAGCCTGGTCCGTTGACCAGGCTCCTCGTGCTCCACCAGCATTGGCACCGTCATCAACGAGGAGCTGAACCGATGAGCCGCAGCAATGATCGATAGGATCTCCTGATGCGACTGGCTGTGCTTGGAGGAACGGGCAAGATCGGTGGCCTCGTCGTCGAGCAGGCGCTCGCGGCGGGGCACGAGGTGACGGTCCTCGTCCGTGACCGTGGGCGGCTCCCGTCGCTCGGGGAGAGCACCCTCGTACGGGTCGTCGACGGCGACGTCCGGGATGCCGATGTCGTGGCCCGTGTCGTGGAACGCGCCGACGTCGTCATCAGCGCCCTGGGTCCGAACGGCAACACGCCGGACCAGGTGGGCCTTCTCGGAGGTGCGATGTCCAACACGATCGAGGCGATGCGGCGTCATGGCGTCAAGCGCATCGTCAACCTCTCGGGGGCTGCTGTTGACGCGCCAGGCGACCGCAAGCCGCTGCTCGATTGGATCGCGTCGCGCATCGTCGCCTCTTCGCCCGTTACGTGGTCGCAGCCAAGCAGGCTGAGTTCGAGTTGCTGCGCGCGTCCGAGTTGGATTGGGTCGCCGCGCGACCACCATTGGTCACCGACGGCCCGCGGACCGGCCGCTACCGGGTCGGCCTCGACATCCTGAAGCCGGGCGCTCGTATCTCGCGGGGGATGTCGCCGACTTCATGCTGGCGCAGGCAAGCACCATGACCTGCGCCGGCCAGGCCCCCTTCACCCTGTACTGATCACGCGAGCGTTGGCGGCGAGCCCTCGTCGGTGCACCGAGCCCATCCTCGAGCTGGACGCGCTGCGGGTTGGTCGTGGTCGTTCTCGCCGCCCTTGGCCCGGTCACGCGGGTGAGTGGGATGTTCGGGGTCCGCGCCTGGATTGACGCGGACCGATTCGCCGAGGTCCTCACCTCCCGCGCTGACCACGCAATCAGAAGCGGCGGTCGGGGACCGCGACCTCGACGCCGACGTTTGGTGAGCCGCAACGTCGACCATCGCCAGCGTACACGGCGGGGTCATGACTTCTGTCACGCGCGAAGGGGCCGGCCGGCACTCATCGACACCTGCGTATATGTCGATAGTCAGGCCATGGACGAGATCACAGTCCTCCAGGCCGAGGTCCTCAAGGCGCTCGCCAGTCCGCGACGCATCGAGATCCTCCATGCGCTGGGCACAGGTCCGATCGAGGTCGGCCGTCTGGCCAGGTCGCTCGGCGCGAGCCAGCCGAACGTGTCACAGCACCTTGCGGTGCTCCGTGGAGCAGGCCTCGTCGAGGCCGAGCGCCAGGGTCGTGAGGTTCGCTACCGGCTGGCCGACCCGGACGTGATGGTCGCCTGCGGCGGGATGCGAGCCGTGCTCGAGCGACGCCTCATGCGGCTCGGCGAAATCGCCGCCGGCAGGACTGCTTCATCCGGTGCAGCCATCCCTGCAGTGGAGCCGGTGCCCATCTCCGTCTCCAGCCGCTCAGCTCCGAGGTGACCTTTCAATGGATGAGCCCCTGAACCTGGTTCTGTTCTCCGGGACCGACGACAAACTCCAGGCGGCCGCCGTGCTGACCGCCGGCGCCGCGGCGCTCGGCAAGCCGGTCAACGTCTTTCTCCAGTACTGGGCCCTCGACGCCTTCCGGGCCGACCGGATTGCCCGCGACCATGGCCTCGCTCCCGAGGCCGGCGAGGAGGGCCGGCGGGCCGTCGAGGCGCTCCGGGTCGGAGGTCAGGCCAGCTGGGCCGAGACCCTTCGCCAGGCCAAGGAGCTTGGAGGCGTCGACATCCAGGCCTGCTCGCTGTCCATGGACCTGCTCCACCTTGATCAGACCGATCTCGACCCACTCGTGGACGGTGTGGAAGGCGTGACCGCCTTCTACCTCAATGCCGGCGCGGGCCAGCTCGTCTTCATCTAGCCACCTACAGGAGACCGATCCCATGACCCTTCAGATCCTCCAGCAGGTCGACGCGCGCGGCCTGTCGTGCCCCATGCCGATCGTCAAGACGGCGCAGACGATCAAGGCGATCGGTCCGGGGAGCCTCGTCGAGGTCATCGCGACCGATCCCGGATCCGTCAAGGACTTCGCGGCGTGGTCGCGGACGGCGGGCAACGAGCTGGTCGAGCAGTCAATTGACGACGGCGTGTTCCGCTTCGTCATCCGCCGAAGGTGAGGCATCAGCCATGACACTGACCATCGAGCGGCCGGCCGAGACGGCCGCAGTTCCAGCTCCGGAACCAGACGTCGCGCGCCAAGCGGAGGCCGCCGCCAAGACCAAGGAGCTGGTCATCGTCAATTGGTCCGGCGACCTCGACAAGATCTGGCCGGTCCTCATCCTGTCGTCGACCGCGGCCGCCAGCGGCCTGCGCTGCAGGGTCTTCGTGACCTTCTGGGGACTGCTGCCGTTCGTCAAGGACCAGAAGCGGATCGTCGGCGAGAACTGGATGCAGAAGATGCTGACGCTGATGCAGCGTCCCGGCATCGACCACCTGAGGCTCAGCAAGATGAACTTCCTGGGGATGGGGCCCTGGATGATGGGCGTCCTCCGCAAGAAGTACCACGTCGCCAGCCCGCGCGAGCTCCTCGAAGCCGCCACCGCCATGGGCGTGGAGTTCATTCCGTGCCAGATGACGATGGACATGTTCGGGCTCAAGCGCGAGGACCTCATCGAGGAGATGGGCGAGCCCGCCGGTGCCGCGACGGCAATCGAGATCATGACCGAGGCCGACGCCTCGCTGTTCATCTAAGGAAGGGATGTGTCGCCATGACTGACATGCTCACCGCGCCGGCCGCCACGCGGACCGTGGACGCACGGGGCAGCTTCTGTCCTGGCCCCTTGATGGAGCTTATCCGCGCGATCCGCGAGAGCGCGCCGGGCGAGGTCATCGCCGTCTACAGCTCCCATTCGGGCAGCAGGACCGACATCCCGATGTGGGTCGAGAAGGCGAACCATCGGCTGCTCGGCATCGAGACCCGCGACGGCTACGACGAGATCGTGGTCGAGAAGACCCACTGAGGAGGCCCGACGATGAACCGCATTCTCATCCTCGGCGGCGGCGTCGGGGGGACGCTGACCGCCAACCTGCTGGTCCGCAAGCTGCGCCGCCAGGTCAAGGCCGGCGAGGCGACGATCACGGTCGTCGACCAGACCGGCCAGCACACCTACCAGCCCGGCTTCATGTACATCGCCATGGGCGGCGAGCGGGCAGAGGGCCTCCAGCGCCCCGCTGGAGCGGGGACTGCTCGACGCACGGATCACGCTGGTGGTGGGGGAGGTCGAGAAGGTCGACGAGAAGCGACGCCTTGTCCACCTCGCCGACGGCGAGCGCCTCGCATACGACTACCTGGTGCTGGCCACCGGGTCTCGGATCGTGCCCGAGGCGATCGAGCACTTCGAGACCGAGGCCGAGCACTTCTACACGGCCGAGGCGGCGCTCGAGCTGCGCAAGGCTCTCGACGCCTTCACCGGCGGCCGGATCGTGATCGGCATCGCCGGCATGCCGTACAAGTGCCCGCCGGCGCCGCTGGAGGTTGCCTTCCTGATCGAGGCCGAGCTTCGCCAGCGCGGGCTGCGTGACGCGTCCGAGCTCCATTTCTGCTCGCCGATCGGGCGCGCCTTCACGATCGAGAGCGTGTCCGACATGGCGACGCCGATCCTCGAGCGCAAAGGCATCGAGCTGCACACGTTCTTCAACGTCGAGGCCATCGATCCCACCCGCCACGTCGTCCAGAGCCTCGAGGGCGAGGAGCTCGCCTACAACCTGCTCATCCTCGTGCCACCCCACAAGGGGCAGCAGTTCCTCATCGATTCCGGTCTCGCGCCCGCGCCTGGCGGCTGGCTGCCGACGGACCGCGCCACCCTCCATGTGGGCGGCCGGCCGAATGTCTACGCCCTGGGCGACGCCACCGACCTGCCGCTGTCGAAGGCGGGCTCGACCGCCCACTTCGAGGCACCGGTGGTGACTGAGCGGATCGTCGCCGGCGTCGAAGGGCGCGAGGTCGATCGCCGGCGTGGCGACTACATGGGCAAGGTGATGTGCTTCTTCGAGATCGGCGACGGCAAGGGCACGCTGCTCCAGTTCGACTACGAGCATCCTCCCCGCCCACCCAAGCCGAACCAGCTCTGGCACCTGGGCAAGATCGTGTTCAACAAGACGTACTGGCACACGGTCCCCAAGGGCCGCGTGTGACATGCGAGAGACGCGCAGCAACGAGGAGCTTGCGATGGCAACGAAGACGGCCGCCGTCAGACTTGACGGCGATGGGTTGAGGCTCACCGCGCTGACGGGCAGCGGGTACACGCTGGTCATGGATAGCACGGAGGGCGACACCGGCCCGCGGCCGGCTGAGCTGCTGATGGTCGCGCTGGCGGGCTGCACCGCCATGGACGTCGTATCGATCCTGCGCAAGAAGCGGCAGTCCCTCCGCCGCTATGAGGTCCGCGTGGTCGGCACACAGCGCGACGATCCGCCGCCCCACGTCTTCGAGCACGTGCGGGTCATCCATGTCGTGGATGGTGACGTCGAGGTCCAGGCGGTGCGCCGAGCCATCGAGCTGTCGGCAACCAAGTACTGCACCGTCTCAGGCAACCTGACGTCCGGGGTCACCGAGATCCACCACGCTCTTTTCGTGCGCGCCACCGCCGGCGAGGAGCACTACGGCGATGTCGTCGTCACCGGCCCGGGGCAGAGTCCCGACATGGCGCGCCGCCGACCAGCGGCCCTGGCCAGTTGATGAGTTTGGAGGGCATGGACGAGGTGGCTGTCTCGACCTCTGAGCCGGCACAGCGTCCCATTGAGCTGATCCTGCTGCGCCAGCTGGCAAGCTACCTGGACATGCCGATATTCGTCGTGGATGCCGAGGCCCGACTCGTCTACTACAACGAGCCCGCCGAAACTCTGTTGGGGATGCGGTTCGACGAGGTGGGCATGATGGAGATGGCCGACTGGCTGGCCGCGTTCCGGCCTGGGGAGGAGGCCGGCGCCACACTGCCCGCCGACCAGGTCCCCCTCCTCGTCGCGCTCCGCGAGCGTAGGCCCGTACACCGCGAGCTGTGGATCTCGGGACTCGACGGCGTCCGCCGGCCGATCGGCGCCACCGCGCTGCCGCTAGTCGGCCAGGGCGGTGTCCGCCTCGGCGCGGTGGCCATCTTCTGGGAGGAGCCCACGGCGTGAGGGTCACCTTCTGGGGCACGCGCGGCTCGCTGGCGAGCCCGGGACCGGAGACCGTGCGCTACGGTGGCAATACCGCCTGTGTGGAGGTCCGCGACTCGTCCGGCGGCCTCATCGTGCTCGATGCCGGTACCGGCATTCGGCGCCTCGGCGCCTCCCTCGGCGACGCGCGCGCGATCCACCTCTTCCTCACCCATCTCCACCTCGACCACCTGCAGGGTCTCGGGTTCTTTGCGCCCCTCTTCCGGCCCGAGGTCGAGGTCCACATCTGGGGCCCGCCGTCACCGCGCGCTGATCTCGCAGCGCGCCTGAACCGCTATCTTTCACCGCCGTTGTTCCCGGTTCGGCTCAAAGAGCTCGGCTCGCGGGTGACCCTGCACCCGGCACCGATGCAGCCCATCAGGGTCGGCGATGTCGAGGTGGTGGCCGAGCTGATCGTGCATCCGGGTCCGACGGTCGGCTACCGGCTCAGCGAGGGTGACCGGGCCGTTGCATATCTGCCCGACCACGAACCGGCGCTCGGAGCTCGCCGCTTTCCGGAGTCGCCGGAGTGGACATCGGGCTATGCGCTGGCGCTCGGAGTCGACCTCCTCATCCACGACGCCCAGTACACGGCGGACGAGAGGTCCAGCCGGATCGGTTGGGGCCACAGTTCGCTCGACGAGGCGGTCGCCTTCGCCGGAGCGGTCGGGGCGGCCGCCCTGGCGCCCTTCCACCACGACCCGACCCACAGCGATGCAGACCTTGACGCGCTCTTCCGCGCGATTCCGCCCGGACCCATCGAGCTCGTGCCGGCCGCCGAGGGCATGAGCGTGGACATCTGAGCTGCCGTCGCCTGCCGCGCGGCTGGTCAGCGTCTCCACGCTGAGCAGATGCCAGACCTGGCGGGCGCCGCATCGGGCGTCCCTGCCTTGACGGTCGAGATGTACGCTGCCGTCATGCGACCGGCGATGGTCAGTGACGATGTCGAGTTCCGCCGCGTCCCGTACGACGTGGAGGCGACATCCCGGGCGGTGCTCGAGTCGGAGCTACCAGACGAGTTCGCCAGCCAGCTGCGCGAGGCCCGTGGCTACGTGCCGGTCACGAGGTAGGCGAGCGCACCAAACCCGCGGCAGCCAGGTCAACGGGCCACTCGGCGCCGTTCACTCGGAGGGTCACGGTGAGGTCGGCTGCTCGCGCCGCCATTCGCGTAATCGTTCCGGTGCGTAGTGCGCGCCCGACGATGCCTCGCACCCGCGCCCCTGGCGCCTCGGTCTCGAGGTCGATCTCGACATGGACCGCGCTGATCACCGGAGGGTCGTCGCTGCGGTCAGCCGCCAGGTGAAGCCACAGGCTGCGGAACTCGACGTGGGCGCCATCGGCCACCCAGCGCAGGTTGCGCACGAAGCAGCCTGCCATGCCTGCCAAGAGGGCTTCGACGGGACTGGGGCCATCGTTGGTGTCGTCGGGGGACGCATTCAGCAGACCGTCCCAGAGCATGCCATGCGCCTGGGTCCGACCGCCCGGCGTCGCATCGACGTCCAGCAGATAGACCGGCGGTGACGGCGGGCGGCGACGGACGACACGCACGGGCGGCTTGGTCAGCTGCGGCGCCATTGGGCCACCTGCACCGCGCTTGGGATGCCACCGGCGCTGACGACCTCGGCGAGGCCGATCGGCCCAAGGCCGACTACCACGTGGAGTTCTGCGTCAGCCCCAGTCATCGCCATCCGCCACTCTGGCTCGGAGCACGACCGGGTCACGCATCCGGGCCGACGTCTGGATCCCTGAGCAGGACCCGGAGCAGGTCGAGGGAGCTGAGGACCCCGATTGGCATGTCCTCGTCGTCGACAACCACCAGGCGGTGGATATGCCGCGTCACCATCAGCTGGGCGGCGCGCGACACGGTGGTGCCGGTGTGAACGGTGACGGCGGGCGTGGTCATCAGGTGCCGGACGAGCATCCGCTCCCAGTTTCCACTGATCATCCCGCTCGATCGGGCGACCATCAGGTCCGTTTGGCTGATCACGCCGACGGTCGCGTTGCCGCTGACGACCGGAAGCCCCGAGACGTGGTAGGTCTTGAGCAGGCGCTCGGCCTCGCCGGCCTGAGCATCGGCTCCGATGACGACGGGGTCGATGGTCATCAGGTTGCCGACCCGAAGGTCGCTCGTTGCGGTGGTCATGGTGGCTCCTCGCGACTGGCATCTCCGACCTTGTCGCCTGCATGCTCGCCCGGCCTCGCCATCGGATCGAGGGCCACATGGCACCTGTCCATCGGTCCGATGCGCCCTACCCAGTCGCTCGTGAGCGGACGAGCATCCCTCCCATCGATGCCAGCGTGCTGGCTCAACCAGGGAGGTGTGGCATGACCGTCTTCGGAGCTGAGCGGAGCGGGGCTGGGGAGCGGCGGACCCGCGTCATCGGCGACCGCCTCGCGTGCTGGCGGATCGGCCCGGTCGACCTCGACAGATGCCGAGTGCCCTTATCTCCTGCGGCTGGAGGTCGCGGGGACGCCGCCCTCGGGAGAGGTGGTATGCGCACACGCACATCCGGAGGCGGAGATCGCGTTCCCGTGGTGAGCGCGACACGGCGCGGCGCGTTCACTCAAGCAGACTGGAGTTGCTCGGCCGAGACGTTATCCCGCAGCTGCGTGGGGTCGTCGCGGCCGATCCACGGCAGATCACCAGCTGATGACCTTCGGCCGAGTAAGACAGGGCCGACTGGCAGTGGAGGAGGCCGTTCTTGATCCTCAGGATCAAGCCACCGCCGGTCCGATTGCGGCGGTTGTCACCTGCGCCAGGACGGCGCGGATTGAGAGGAGAGAGATCACGATGGTCATTGCAGCACGCGACATCGAGGGGCCTGCTCGTGAGGCTCCCACGATGCGCGCCGCGGTCTTCCACGCGCCGGACGACATCCGCGTCGAGGACGTCCCGCGCCCGCGACCCGGTCCGGGCGAGGCGCTGATCCGCATCACCTTGACGACAATCTGCGGGACGGACGTCCATATCCTCAAGGGCGAGTATCAGGTCGAGCCGGACCTGACCGTGGGCCACGAGCCGGTCGGCGTGATCGAGGAGCTCGGACCCGGAATCACCGGCTACGAGGTCGGCGAGCGGGTGCTGGTGGGAGCCATCACGCCGTGCGGCCAGTGCCACGCCTGCCTCAGCGGCAAGCTCAGCCAATGCGGCCACGGCTCCGGCTACGAGGCAATCGGCGGCTGGCGCTTCGGCAACACGATCAACGGCGCGCAGGCCGAGTACCTGCTGGTGCCCTTCGCCCAGGCCAACCTGGCCAAGATCCCCGAGGCGCTGACCGACGAGCAGGTGGTGCTGCTGGCCGACATCGCGTCGACCGGCTTCTCGGGCGCCGAGTCCGGCAAGGTCCGCATCGGCGACTCGGTGGTCGTCTTCGCGCAGGGCCCGATCGGGCTGTGCGCGACCGCCGGAGCCAAGCTGATGGGCGCGGCGACAGTCATCGGCGTCGAGGGCGATCCGAACCGCCAGGCGATGGCGCGCCAGATGGGTGCCGACATCGTGCTCGATCCGGCGAAGGACGACGTGGTGGCCGAGGTCAAGCGCATCACCGGCGGCGGCGCTGACGTGGCGATCGAGGCGCTCGGTCTGCAGGAGACGTTCGAGAGCGCGCTGCGATCCATCCGCCCCGGCGGGATGCTGTCCAGCCTGGGCGTGTACTCGGGCAAGCTGCAGATGCCGTACGACGCCTTCGCCGCGGGGCTCGGCGATCACACGATCGTCACCACCCTCTGCCCGGGCGGCAAGGAGCGCATGGAGCGGCTGATGAAGATGGTGGCCGCGGGCCGCTTCGACCCGACGCCGCTCATCACCCATCGCTTCTCACTCGAGGAGATCGGCGAGGCCTATCGGGTCTTCAGCAATCGGCTGGATGGTGTGCTGAAGGTCGCCATCCGCCCGTAAGGCGTGACGTGGGTCGGGCCGGCCATTCGATCGGCCGCTCCGGCCCCCTGCCCGCGACGGCAACCGAGTGCCAGTCGGCCCTCTGACGAGGTGACGGCCGGCCCTCCGATCGACAGCCCGCGAGCGATAGAGTCACGGGCAAGGATCAACCGAAGGAGCGAGGAATGCTAGTCGTCGACCGTTGGCACCAGCTGGCCATTGCTGGCCTGCGCATCGTGGTGGGGGTCATCTTCCTGTGGGCGGGGCTCGAGAAGCTCCTGGCCCCCGAGCCGTTCAGCGCGGCCGGCTTCCTCCAGTTCGCCACCGGCGGCTCGCTCGGATGGCCGTTCGTCAGCGGCGAGGTGGCCGAAGGCACGATCTTCAACCCGACCCACGACTTCTGGGCGGGGATGGCAGCCAACGACGGGGCGATGGGCGTCATCAACTTCATCGTGCCGTTCGGCCAGATCGGCATCGGCATCGGCCTGGTCCTGGGCCTGCTCACCCGCTTCGGGGCTGCGATGGGCACGCTGATGATGCTCGGCTTCTTCGTCGCCGCCTGGGAGTTCGAGTTCGGGATCGTCAATCAGCACCTGACCTACGCGCTGGTCACCGCCTTCCTCGGCTACATCGGCGCGGGGAACTACGTCGGCCTGGATCGAGAGCTCGGTGAGCGGGTCTCGCCGGCCATCCGGCGCTGGCTGCTCTCCGGCGACCCCAACGTGGCGGCCGGCACCCAGGCTCGGCCGTCGCCCGCCGGCGCCTGATGACCCCACATCCCAGTCAGGTCGCCATCGTCGAGGCGGCCCGCGCCAACCAGGCCTTCGGGCGCGTGGTCATGACCGGTGATCACCAGCAGGTGGTGCTGATGACCATCCCGCCGGGAGGGGAGATCGGGGAAGAGGTCCACCCGGCCACCGATCAGGCGCTCTTGTTCGTCGACGGCCAGGGTAAGGCGCAGCTGGACGGCGACACGAGTCCGGTTCGTGCGAACGATCTCGTGCTCGTCTGTGCCGGGACCCGCCACAACTTCGTGAACACCGGGCCGGAACCGCTGCGGCTGATCACCGTGTACGCCCCGCCCCACCACCCGCCGGGCACAGTGCACGCCACTCGCGAAGAGGCCGAGGAGGCCGAGCGAGGCGGCTAGCTGCGGTCTGCGGTCCAGACAACGGGCCGTTCGACACGCTCGGAAGCGTCCATCTGGCGCTACCGCACGACCACTGTCGCGTCCAGCATGCCTCCCGGGAACCGAAGGTCGGAGGCATGACATGACCGCGGTACAGCCAGACATGCTGCAGGAGTCGACCTACATGGTCGGTCGGGTGCGAAGGAGGACTCGGATGGAAGGGGTCATCGAAACGGTGGCGAGTGGCATGGGCAATACGGTGGGCTTCTTGGCCGAGACCGGGGTGCTCTTCGCCATCTTCGCCGTGCTGTGGGTCGCTTTCGGCGCGGCGCTGATCTGGAGCCAGGGCAGCCTGGACGCCGCCTGGGCTTGGGTGCGCAGCCTGCCCCTCATCGTGCAGGGCGTCGTATGGCTGCTGTTCCTGCCGGTGATGTTCGGTCTGTGGGTGTGGGAGGCGAGCTGGCCGGTGATCCTCCGCCTGGTGCTCATCGTCGGCGTCGCCGGCTGGAACCTGATCGTGTTTCTGCCCCGTGCGCTGCAGGCGGTGCGGCCGTAGCGCCTGGCAGAGATCGCGGAGGCAGCGAATGCATCGCGGGACCGCCACCGTCACGCCGCCCGCCCCTCGGCGGGCGGCGTGGAGCGGTGCGTTGACCGCCCGTCTGGCGGCGCTTATCCCGGCGCGCCGGCGAGCGACAGCGCTGTTGGTCATCAAGGCGCTGCACACCGTCATCTTCGCCTCAGTCGGCGCGGCTATCGGCCTGTTCGTTCTCGACGGCCTGCGCCGGCGACCGGGACGGCGCGCGGCGGGGGCGCTCGGGATCGTGCTCGCCGAATCCGCGGTCTACCTCAGCAACAACCAGGTCTGTCCGTTGACTCCGCTGGCCACCGAGCTCGGCGCGGCGCGCGGCTCGGTGGCCGACATCTTCCTGCCCGACTGGTTCGCCCGGCGCATCCCGTTGTTGGGCACGAGCGCGCTGCTGGTGGGCCTGGTCCTCAACCTCCGCGCCTGGCAGGACCGCCGGGCGGGGCGCGACGCCTGAGACCGCTCCATCGGCCTTCTCGCATCTCTGGCACGGAGAAACTTCGAGCGATCCGCCGCCTACCGCGGCTCGAGCAGCTTCGCAAGGAGCCGGAGCAATGTGCGCCCCTCGCTCTTGGTGAGGCGTGCGAGGTTCGCCTCGTTCACCGCCACGGCCTTCGGCACGAGTTCATCGCGCAGCGCGCGGCCGCGATCGGTAAGGCAGATGCGGCTGATCCGACGGTCGGCAGGATCGGGTGCGCGGGTCACCAGCCCGTCGCGCACCATGCGGTCGATCGTCCGCACCATCGTCGGTGGCTCGATCGCCACCACGCGCGCCAACTCGGCCTGGCTCATGCCGTCGCGGGCCCAGAGGAAGAGCAGGACTGCCCACTGACCGATGCCGACACCGTGCGGCCGCGTCTCATCCCCGAGCTCCTGGGCAAACGAGCGAGCCACCCGGTTGATCATGTAGCCGAGGCTTTCTTCGATCACGAACTCGCGCGTGCGAGGTGCGCCCGCGCCGCGCACCGGACGATGATCCGCCTCGCTCGCCCGCAGTCGGACCGACCAGCGGCTCATGCTTCCGGCGCCTCGACGTCGGCGACCCGACGGCCGGCGTCGTGCGCTGCGGCAATGTTGGACGTGGTGGTCATGGACCGTGTCACCTTTCGTTAGCCTACTATCTGATCACGCTCTGCACGACGCCCGGCCCACGTGGCCCGCCATCAGCGTCCCTCCGTCCGGGCCCGCCGGGGCGCGCCCCCGGTGCCCCTCATGAGCCGGGCGACCCGTGCGTGCTGCCACATCAGGATTCCTGACGCGACGAGCATCGGTGCGACGACGAATCGCAGCGCCTGGCCGATGTCGGCGTCGCCGAGTGGGGTGAACACGATCGCCAGCAGGATGACGCCCGCGGCGATGTGAAGTGCGCGCTCTACGTCCCGGAGCAGCTTGCCGGTCAGCGACATCCGTCCGACTCCTTGGCTTACCGTCGCGGATCAGCGGTATCCCTGGGCGAGGGCGCGGACGCCTGAGGACGGGACGCCCGCCTCCGCGAGGAATCCCGCGACTGAGCGGACCATCGCGTCAGGCCCGGTGACGTAGAAAACCGCGCCCGGGCCGGCCGCGGCGACCTCACGCTCGACCGCAGCCCGGTCGATGCGCCCGCCGTAGACCTCGCCGTCCGGGCCGCCGTGCGACGTCTCCGTCAGGTGCCACGCCAGGCTCACTCGCGGGGCGAGGCGGGGCAGTGCCGTCAGCGTGGCGGCAAACGGGATCTCGGCCGCGCTGCGGTTCGACAGCACCAGCCGCACCGGCTGCTGCCGCGCCATCGCAGCCTCGGTCAGTACGCTCTTGACCGGCGTGATGCCGATGCCGCCGGCGAACACGACGGCGGGGGCCGAGGCGTCGATCGTCCAGCGGCCCATCGGCCGCGAGACCTTCACCCGGTCGCCGGGCCGGAGGTCGAAGAACGCACGCTTGAAGGCGCTCGGTCCCACCCGGGTTGCGAACTCAAGGACACCCTGGGACGGGGCCGAGCCGATGGACAGCGGACGCATGTCCGGACCCGCCTCGGTGTCGACGCGCAGCAGCGCGTGCTGGCCGCCGCGGAAGGTGTATCCCACGGGCGGCTCGAGGCGGCTCGAGGCGGATCGACCGGATCGTCGGGGTCTCGTCGGTCACCGGGAGGACCTTCGCCTCGCGCATGCCGGTGAGCAGGTCGATGACGGGGAACGCGAACGCGGGCGCCAGCGGGCGCCGGCCGGCGACGGCGGGGGAGGCGGGGATCGAGGTCATGTCGAGAACTCCTGTGCTTGTCATGCTATCCGTTCGTATCCTATCTATAGCATACTAATGGATGTCAAGCCCTGGGCGACGGGATCCTTCGCAGCGTGCGCGGCATGTGTTGACGAAAGCGAGCCGCCGCGAGCCTCGCGCTGTGGCCTTGAGCCGTGTCCTTGCGCGAACCGTGGTATCGCGGTATGGTGGTGCACTCATAGCATCTTTGGGAGCTGTCCATGACGACCCGCGCGCGCACGCTACGCCTGACCGCGGAGGAGGCCGAGACACTCGAGGCGATCGCCGGCGTTGACGAGGTGTCGGTCAACGAGGAGATCCGCCGCGCCATTGCGTCCCACATCGAGGCACGCCGTCGAGACAATGACTTCCGGAAGCGGCTTGAGGCCAGCATCGAGCGCAACAAGGAGATCCTCGAGCGCCTGGCGCGGTGACCGCCTACCTCGAGCTCGCGGACTACCTCCTCATCGCAGAGCGCGTGCTCGGGCTTCCGGCCGAAGCGATCGCCAACTTCGATCGGATCGGGCTGGCCGAGTCGGGGTTGGCCGCGCCACAGGCTGGCTTCGGCGCCGTCGAGGCCTACCCGGACTTCGAAACCAAGGCCGCCGTTCTCTGCTGGCACCTGGTGAAGAACCATCCGCTGCCTGATGGGAATAAGCGCTGCGCGTTCCTGGCGACGGTGGAGTTCGTAGAGCGCAACGGCCGCACCTGGCTGCCCGCACCGGGTGACCCCGAGGAGACCGACCGGGTCATCCGCGCCACCGCGAGCGGCGAGGTGAGCGAAGCCGACTTCCGGGACTGGATCGCGGCGCGCTGCGGGTGAGCCGGCTCCTATCCGGCCGGGGAATGCCCACGGTCGGCTTGGACCCTTATCTGGACCCCTATCGATCCTGTCTCATGCGTCTCATGCGTCTCTCCTTGGTACTGGCTGAACGCGGCTGAGACACATGAGACGTTTCACTGGGAATCCGGTATGCGGTACCAAATTCGCCCCTTTGAGCCCGATCCACGCTCGGATCGGGCTCTTCCGCGCCCGCGGCGCGGCGGTTTAGGACGGTCGACTCGACACGACCTGCGCGATCCGGCGTCAGCCGTGCGCCGTCCAATTCGCACCCGCGGCGCTGACGAGCTCGGGCAGTAGGACCACGCTCTCCTGCTCGTTCGGATCGGTGCGCGCCAGGAGCGCGACGGCTATGTCGGTCCTGCTTGTGTTGACCGGTAGGTGGGGGACGCCGGCGGGGATGTAGAGGAAGTCGCCCTTCGCGGTCAGGGTGGACTTGGGCAGACCGGCACCGTGCCAGGTCAGGACTTCGCCCTCGAGGACGTACAGGATCGTCTCGTGCGCTTGGTGGAGGTGGGCCTTGGCCCGACCGCCGGGCGGAATGGTGACGAGGTGAGCGCAGACCCAGAGGCTCGTCAGCGCAGGGCGACCTCGATCTCATCGAGATGCTCCCCGCGATGCGAGGCGCGGAGCGGGTTGAGCGGGCTGGATGGATCCGCCGGCCATGCTCTGGCGACGAGGTCCGGCGGGAGGGAGGCAATCAGCGCATCGGTCTCCTCCGCGATCCGGAGGGCGAGCTCGGCTGCCGCTCGCGGCGGAATGGCGTGGATGAGCGGACGGGTCGAGTCGTTGATCCAGTCGACGTCCTCCGGCTCGTCGTCCGAAGAGGTGAATGGCCGGTCATCGAGGACCTTGCGGGCCAGGAAGAGGGCACGGCCGTCCCAGAAGGCGATATGGCCCAGCACGCCCGCGACGGTCCAGCTCTCGTTCACCGGCCGGCGCAGCTCGCCGTCATTGACACGCTCGAGGAGAGCGCGCAGCCGCTCAAGCTCGGCTCGGTTCCTCTCGGCAAACGTGTCCTGCCCCATCACGAACGCTCGCGAGGCAGACCGTCAACGCGCGGGACGACGACCCGCTGACCGTGGTTCTTCACGGGCGTAGCGTACACAACGCCGGCCTGCTGACTCGGTTCCGGTGGACCCGGAGGTGCCGATCCATCGCGGAGCTGCTCGCCGAATCCCGAGGAGCAGGATCAAGACCCCGAAAAATCAGAACGTAGCAGTCGCCGCGCTGGGATCCCTTATTGGAACCCTTATCGGTCCTGTCTCTTGTGTCTCATACGTCTCTTGGCGGTACTCCGTGATCACCACCCTGTCAGCGACCATCGACAAGGAGTTGCACGCCGCGAAGTACGTCACGCCCAAGGACCCCTACGAGCTCGCCTACGAGTTCGTGATCGAGCGCTTCGACTCGGCGCTCAAGCCCACGGATTCCTGCGGCGCGGTCGTCATCGACCCGCTCAACGAGGGCAAGGGTGCGCTGGACGACCGGATGCGCGTCGTTCACCGCGAGCTGCGCCGCGCGCGATCGACGATCGTCGAGGACCCGTTCTTCCCCGCCTCCGCGCTCTCCGCAGGGCTACAGGTGGCGGATGTGTGCGCGTGGGCCGTCCGCAAGCACTTCCAAGCTGCCGCTGGCAAGGGCAAGGAGACGCCAATCTACGACGGGGTGAAGGCGCGCTACCGTCGGTCGGGCTCCGGCACCATCAAGGGCTACGGCGAGAAGCTCTTTCCCTAGGTGACCCCGGTATACTTAGGGTCGCAAGGTCGGAGGGCGACAACGTCGCCCGCTCGGGCTCACGCCCGACCGGCCTGCTTCCCTTTTCTGGCTATCGGCGCACCCACCTAGGCAGGCGCTCGCCGCCTAGAGCCCTGAACTGCCGCTTGAGCTCATCCTCGAGGCTCTCCCAATCCTGGCTCTCGATCCAGGTGACCTCCATCCCCGCAAGGACCTCTGGCATGAAGAGCTCGCCGTGGACGCACTTGGTGGTCTTGCCACCCACGCCGCCCAGGTGGTTGCCGAAGAGCCGCCGTCGGAGCTCGTCGGTCGAGCCGATGGAGTAGACCTCGCCAGACGCCGCGTGGCGGAAGACGTACGCCGCGGGGAACTCACCGTACGAGGGCATGTCTGCTAGGCACAGGCGCCCATGGGGATCCAGCGGGCTTCTCTGAGCGATTAAATCCGCTAAGGGTAACGAGGCCGCGGCGCCAGCCGGCGTGGTCGCGCGCGCGGCGCCGTCACCTTCCGCTGTCAACGGCCGCGGCCCGTCGCGACTCGCCGATGAGCTTCCGTCCGAACGGTCGTCTAACCATCGACGATCACTCGCAGGGAGCGATGACCATGAAGCTGACCGCAATGATGTTCCTGACCGTGGACGGCGTGTACCAGGGTCCCGGGGCCCCCGACGAGGACCGGCGCGGCGGGTTCGACCGCGGCGGATGGCTGGCGCCGTACGCCAACGAGGAGACCTGGCGGTTCATCACCTCGGTGTACGAGCGCGCGGACGCGTTGCTCCTCGGACGCAAGACCTGGGACATCTGGGAGGCGTACTGGCCGCATCACGACGCCGGCGATCCGGTCTCCCACGGCATCAACGTCCTGCCCAAGTACGTGCCCTCGACCACGCTCACGGACCCGACGTGGCAGAACACCCACGTCATCGAGGGCGACGTCGAGGCGGCGGTGCGCGAGCTCAAGGCGAAGCCCGGGCGCGAGCTCCAGGTCCACGGCAGCGGCGCCCTGCTGCGGTGGCTGCTCGAGCGCGACCTCGTCGACGAGCTCAACCTGCTGCTCTACCCCGTCGTGGTGGGCGATGGGCTGCGGCTGTTCCCGGAGCAGGGGCAGACGCACGACCTGACGCTGGTCGAGTCGCGATCGACGCCGTCAGGCGTGACGATCCAGACCTATCGACCGGCCGGCCGCGCGACCTTCGGGACCGCCGGCTGAGGGCGCAGCGCCTCGGCGCGGCGCGTCATCGAACGTCTGAGGAGACCGGCGTCCGCGACTCCCCCATCGAGGTCTCGACGACCGCCGGCAGGTTCGAATCCTGTCCGGCGCGCCATTACACCAGGTCTACGCTCCGGTAGAACGTAGGCCCAGGATCGAGGCCAGGGCTGCGCTTGATCCGACGTTCCGCGCCGAAGCCGAAGCTCCTCCGCGACCGTAGCGCCTCAGACCTTACCGCCGGCTTACCAGGCGCTTACCACGCTCCCACGGCGCCCCGTGTCGCGTCTGGTGACCCCGTGGCGCGACTACGGGAGCAGCACCCCTGCGTCGCCGGACCTGCGAAGCATCACGGCGCACGGGCCGCACAGGCGGCCGACCCAGGATCGGGATCGGACCCACGCGCGGCGCTGCACCGTCTCGCCGCAGTCGTCGCAGTCGCCGGGACCCGCCTGGGCTCGGGCGTAGCGCCCGGTCCGCTGGATGTGGTGATGGCGGTTTCGGCGGTAGGTCTCCATGCCCTGCCGCCGCTTCCGCTCGCGGTACTCGGGTGTGCCCGGCTTGTGGCCGGGCCTGCCGCCCGGCATCAGCCGCCCGGCTTGTTGATCCGGGTGCTGGCGCCGACCGGCTCCAACGCGGCTGAGACGTATGAGACGGTCCACTGGGAATCCGGTATCCGGTACCAACCTATCGGCCCCGGCCCCGATCTGAGTTCCGATCGGGGCTTTTTGGTGCCCCGTTGCTGGCCTTTGCAGAGTCTGCATCGTTCACGTCCGCCATCACGGCTCGGCCGATAGGTCCGACGCCGACGACAGCGTGGAGATCGGGTTCTGGCAGTGCGATCGGCCGTTGGCGTGAGGCGCCCGATCTGGATGCCATGCGGGGGGTCTTGACACGAATCATATAGTCACGATATGACTCGTATCGCTACCGGGACGATGGACGCCTACAACGAGCTCCGAGCGGCGCAGGCACAAGCTACGCAGGCCCGCATCCTCGAGGCCACCGTCAGCGTGATGGCTCGCGGCGTCGCGAGCGTGTCCATTCCCGCGGTCGCACGCGAGGCCGGCGTGTCGGTCCCGACGGTCTACCGCCATTTCGGGACGAAGCGCAATCTCCTGGCCGCAGTCTTCCCGCATGTCGTGCGCCGTGCCGGCATCGATGAGCTCATACCCCCACGGTCCATTGATGAACTCGGGCGCGGCGTGCGTGCTCTTTTCGATCGCATCGATTCGGCCGGCGACCTCGCTCGCGCAGCGGCCGCGAGCCCGGCGGCCGAGGAGGTGCGGCGCGTCGACATGCCCGCTCGGCTCGAGATGAGCCGCCGGCTCGCCGATTCGATCGTGCCGAAGCTCACACCGGGCGATCGGGATCGGATCGCACGCCTCCTGACGATCCTGATCTCTGCCTCAGCGCTGCGGGTGTGGCGCGACCATCTCGGCTCAACGGTGGAGGAGGCGGCCAACGACATCGATTGGGTGATCAGTGCGGCCATAGCCGCCAGCACAAGGAGTGAACCATGACCTCCACCGCGGTCCGACGGCTCAGCGACGTGGGCATGGCGGATGCCGCCGAGGTCGGAGGCAAGGCCGCCGGTCTGGGCGAGCTGATCGCTGTGGGCGCGCGCGTTCCGGATGGCGTGGTCCTCACCGCTGCGGCCGCTGAGCTGACCGTGGACGAGCGCGAGCCGCTATTGCGCGCCGCCGCCGCCGAGCTGGGCGCCGGACCCTTCGCCGTCCGCTCCAGCGGCATCGCCGAGGACGGCGCGGAGGCTTCCTACGCCGGCATGTATGAGACGGTCCTCAACGTATCGGCAGACGAGCTCGCCACGGCGACGGATCGAAGCATTTCCAGCGCAGGTGCGGCTCGCGTCGCGGCCTACACGCCGGCCAGCCACGGCCCCGGCGGCCGCATGGCGGTGATCATCCAGCGCATGGTCGCGCCGGCCGCCGCCGGTGTCGTCCTGACCGCCGATCCCATCACCGGGAACCGGCGCTCGACCGTCATTTCCGCGGTGCGTGGCATCGGCGACCGATTGGTATCCGGTGAGGCCATCGGTGACGAATGGATCGTCGTCGGCCGTGACGCGACTCCGCGCCGCCAGCCCGAGCACGCCCTCGACCGTCGGCAGGCGATCCAGGTGGCAAGCGAGGCTCGGCGGATCGCCGCTGCCCGCGGAGCTCCGCAGGACATCGAGTGGGCGATCGATGCGGACGGCACGCTCTGGATCCTCCAGGCCAGGCCGATGACAGCGCTGCCGCCCGATGTGTCTTGGGACCCGCCGGCGCCCGGCGCCTACACCCGCGCGTTTCGGTTCGGCGAGTGGATCTCCGAGCCGGTGACGCCCCTGTTCGAGTCGTGGCTGTTGACAGCCATGGAGGACCGCCTGCACGTTCTCCTCGAGGAGTTGCTTGGGGAGCGTGATCCGCGGCCTTACCACGTCGTCGTCAACGGCTGGTACTACTACTCGATCAACTGGCTCTCCGCTCGAGTCTTCGCTCGCAACCTGCCAGGTATGCTCTGGCATCTGATTCGCCACCCGCGCCATGTGGCGGGCCTGTTCCCGGCGACCGTTCGGCAC
>JBOGTC010000069.1:0-40867 GCA_050692055.1 Candidatus Limnocylindria bacterium
CCGCTTCTCGGAGCAGCGAAGCCGCCTCGCGAAGTGGCCCGGATGGCGGCTGCTCGCCGCTGACGATGCGAGCGCCGCCCCGCCGCGCCGCGGCCAGGGCGACGTCGAGTGCGCCCTGGAGCGTCTCCAGTGCCGATGCGGCCCTCGCTGTCCCGGCCTGCGCGGCGGCGTGCGCGGAGGCGGCGCGCACCGGGTCCGCCAGGCGTGCATCGGCCGAGCGCTGCCCGAAAAGCCCGCCAACGAGGCCAATGGCGACCGCCCCGGCGACGGCTGCGCGAGCCCCTATCATGCCGTCATGGACCTCGTCGAGGCGCTCCGGGCACTGCCGAAGGCCGAGCTCCACCAGCATCTCGACGGTTCGGTGCGTCCGGCGACCGCCGTGGAGCTGGCCGAGGCCATCGGCATGCCGCTGACGCTCGACGATGCCCGCGGGCGCATGGTCGGCCCGCCGCGCTGCCGCAACCAGGCGGAGCTGCTGGCGTACTTCGATCTTCCGATCGCCCTGCTCCAGACCGAGGCGGCACTGCGCCGCGTGACAGCCGAGCTGGTGGATGCCCTCGCGGAGGACGGCGTCCGATACGCCGAGATCCGCTGGGCGCCGCGGCTCCATCTCGGGCGCGGCCTCTCGGTCGGTGACGTCATCGAGGCCGTCGCCACCGGCATCGGCGAAGCCACCACCCCACGCGCGAGCGCGCCGCTCGTCTGCCTCATCGTGACCGCCATGCGTTTGCATCCGCCGGCCGCCAACGTCGAGCTGGCCCGGACCGCGGCCGCCGTCGGCCACCCGGTGGTCGGATTCGACCTTGCCGGTCCGGAGGCCGAATGGCCGGCGCCACCCCATGCCGCCGCTTTCCGCGAGGCGCAGGAGGGCGGCCTGGCGCTGACCGTGCACGCCGGAGAGGTGCCCGACCCTGGCCGCATTCGCGAGGCGCTCGACCTCGGCGCACATCGCATCGCGCACGGCGTCACGTCGATCGAGGACGAGCAGATCGTGGGCCTGCTGCGAACGCGCGACGTGACGCTCGACGTGTGCCCCACCTCGAACGTCCAGGCCGGGATCGTGTCGCAGCTTGACGAGCACCCGCTGGCACGGCTGCATCGCGCCGGGGTCAGCGTCACCATCTCGACCGATGACCGCACGGTGAGCGATACGACGCTCACCGACGAGATGGCCCGCACCGCCACGGCGCTGCGCCTGACGCGAGGCGAGCTCGCCGCGATCGCCGTCAATGGCTTTCGGCGCGCGTTCGCGCCTCCGGCCCGCGTGGCGCCGCTCCTCGCTGAGGCTGAGCGGGCGTGGGCGGCATGGGCGGCCGAGCCGGATGAGATCATCGGCTGAGGCGAGGCAGCAGCACGCTCAGCACCTCGGAGGGGTCCGCCGCGACGGCATCAGGGCAGCGCTCCCCATCCAGCGTCGCGACGGTGGCGGCATCGGCGACCCCGGTCAGCACCAGGATGGAGGCCATCCCCGCGCGCCGGGCAGCGACCACGTCAGCGTCCGGGTTGTCGCCCACCACGACCGCCTCGGACGGAGCCACGGCGGCGGCCTCCGCCGTGGCCAGGAACATCTGGGGCTGTGGCTTGCCGATGATCAGCGGACTCACGCCGCTGGCGGCCGAAATGGCCGCGACGATGGCCCCGGCGCCCGGCAGGAAGCCGGCGGGCGTCGGGTAGCGCTCGTCTGCGTTGGTGGCCACGAACGCGGCTCCGGCCCGCACCGCGCTCGAGGCGGCCGCCAGGCGCCGGTAGTCGAAGGCGGGATCGAGGCCCGCCAGCACCGCGTCGTACCCAGCCTGCAGCGGACCGCCATCGTAGTCCGGCGGCGCGGCGTCGGCTGCGTCCTGGGCCTCGAAGCCCGCCAGCTCGAGCTCCTCGACCATGCCGGCGGCGCCGACCGCCATCACGCGGCGCACGTAGGACGCGTGACGAGCGAGGTGCTCGATCGTGGCCGTCGTCGAGGTCACGATCTCCTCGGCGCTGGTCTCGATCCCCATATCGCGCAGCAGCGCCACGTATCCGGAGCGCGCGACCATCGAGTTATTGGTGACGAAGCGCACGATCACCCCGGCGTGGTGCAGCCGGTTGATCATGGGCGCCGCACCCGGGATCCGCTGGGTCCCGCGGTAGACGACCCCGTCGAGGTCGAAGATGACGAGGCGCACCCTCGCCGGCAGATCGGCCATCAGGCGCCAGATGATACGCGTGCGGCCTTTCCCTCCGGGCCGGGAGAAAATTGTGCTGGCCTGCGAGATGGCCAGGAAGTATGATGCCGCGAAATCAGCGCCGGGCTCCCTCCGTCTTCGCCCGCGCGCAATCGGAGGCGCCGCGACGGCTCGCGGCTGAGCGTGCACCCGAGTGGTGCGGAGGAGACCAAATGCGGAAGCACCCCAGCTTCGTGGTGATGGCCATCTTGGCCTCGCTCGTCCTCATTCTGGCGGCCTGCCAGAACGGCGGCGAGAGCCCCACCGAAGCGGCCGAAACCGAGCCGGCCGAGACCGAGCCGGCCGAGACCGCTGCGCCGGAGGCTGACTTCAACGCCTGCGAGGTGAGCGACGTCGGCGGCATCGATGACAAGGGCTTCAACCAGAACGCCTTCGAGGGTCTTGAGCTCGCCGAGGCGGAGCTCGGCGTCGAGATCGACTTCCTGGAGTCGGCGGGGGCCACCGACTACGATCGCAACATCCAGACCTGGATCGACCAGGGATGCGACATCATCGTGACGGTCGGCTTCCTGCTGGGGGACGCGACCGCGACCGCTGCCGAGGCGAACCCCGACCAGCTATTCACCATCGTCGACTTCGCGTACGACCCGCCGTTCGATAACGTCCAGGGCCTGGTCTTCGCCACCGACGAGGCATCGATGATGGCCGGCTACCTAGCTGCCGGCATGAGCGAGTCCGGCACCGTCGGCACGTTCGGCGGCATCAACATCCCGCCGGTCTCCATCTTCATGGACGGCTTCGCGGCGGGCATCAACTACTTCAACGACCAGCGGGGCGCGGATGTTCAGCTTCTCGGCTGGGATCCGGCGAACCCCGAGGGCGGCACCTTCGTAAACAACTTCGAGAGCCTCGAGGACGGCCGCAACACGGCTGAGGCCCTCATGCAGGAGGGCGCCGACGTGATCTTCCCGGTCGCCGGCCCGGTGGGCCTGGGCGCCATGGCGGCGGTGCAGGACCGCGGCGAGCTGTTCATCGGTGTCGACGTCGACCAGTACATCTCGACCGACGAGGAGTTCGCCGACATCATGCTGTCGAGCGTCCTCAAGCGCATTGACAACGCGGTCTTCGCCGCCATCGAGGACGCCATGGACGGCGCCTTCGACGGACCGATCTACGAGGGCACGCTCGAGAACGAGGGCGTCGGCCTGGCGCCGTACCACGACTTCGAGGGCGAGGTCCCGCCGGAGCTCACCGACGAGATCGAGGCGCTGCGCCAGGCGATCATCTCCGGCGACGTGGCCGTGGCGGACTGGACGGCCCCGTAAGGCATCTCTCCCCATAGGCATCGACAGGCGGCCCTTCGCCCCGGCGGACGGGCCGCCTGTCCCTATCCTCAACGGAGGACGTTCGGCGCGTGAAGCTCGAGCTGCGGGGGATCACCAAGCGCTTCCCCGGCGTCATCGCCAACGACGGCGTTGACCTGTCGGTCGAGCCCGCCGAGATCCATGCCCTGCTCGGCGAGAACGGAGCGGGCAAGAGCACGCTCATGAACGTCCTCTACGGCCTCTACCAGCCGGACGAGGGCGAGATCGCCATCGACGGCACGCCGGTCGTGTTCCACGATCCGGGCGACGCGATCGCCGCAGGGATCGGCATGGTGCACCAGCATTTCATGCTGGTGCCGGTGTTCACGGTGACCGAGAATGTCATGCTCGGCGTCGAGTCGGTCTCAGGCCCGATTGGCCTGCTCGATACTGAGGAGGCGCGTCGTCGCATCGTGGAGGTCAGTGAGCAGCACGGCCTGCGGGTCGATCCCGACGCCACCATCGAGGACCTGCCGGTCGGCGTCCGGCAGCGGGTCGAGATCATCAAGATGCTGTACCGGCGGTCGAAGCTGCTCGTCCTTGACGAGCCGACCGCCGTGCTCACCCCCCAGGAGATCACCGACCTGTTCGAGGTGATGCGCTCGCTGAAGGCCGCGGGCACCGCGATCGTCTTCATCACGCATAAGCTCAACGAGGTGCTCGACGTCGCCGACCGCATCACCGTCCTGCGTCGTGGAAAGGTCGTCGGCACCACGACACCGCAGGAGGCCGATGAGACCGGGCTGGCTCGCATGATGGTGGGGCGGCCGGTGCAGCTCCGGGTCGACAAGGCAGCGGCGAAGCCCGCCGAACCGGTGCTCAGGGTGCAGAACCTGACCGTTCTCGATGACCGGGCGCACACGGCCGTTCGCGACCTGGACCTCGAGGTTCGCGCCGGCGAGATCGTCGCCATCGCCGGCGTGCAGGGCAACGGGCAGACAGAGCTCGTGGAGGCCATCACTGGCCTGCGTCCGGCGCTCGCCGGCGAGATCAGCGTGGATGGCAGCGAGATCAGGCCGGATCCGCGCCGCGTCTTCGGCGCCGGCGTGGGCCACGTCCCGGAGGACCGGCTCGAAGAGGGGCTGATCCCAGGCTTCACAGTGGCGGACAACCTGGTCCTCAACAGCTATCACCTCAAGCCGTACTCGAACGGGCTGGCGCTCCAGCGCGACGCGATCCTCGCCACCGCCGGGTCGTTGGTGCAGGAGTACGACGTGCGCACCCCGTCGGCTGCGAATGACGTCGGAAACCTGTCGGGTGGCAACCAGCAGAAGGTCATCGTGGCGCGCGAGTTCAGCCGTCCGCTGCGGCTGCTGGTGGCCGCGCAGCCCACGCGTGGCCTCGACGTCGGCAGCATCGAGTACATCCACCGGCGCATAGTGGAGAAGCGTGACGAGGGCACCGCGGTCCTGATCGTGTCCACCGAGCTTGACGAGGTCCTCTCGCTCGGCGACCGCATCGCCGTCATGTACCAGGGGCGAATCGTCGACGTCCTGGATCCCGACGAGGCCAACCCGGAGCGCCTGGGCCTGCTCATGGGCGGTGCCCACCCCGAGGAGCACACCGCCGAGGAGGTGGCGGCATCGGTGGCCGAGCGATGAGCGCGCAGCAGCCGCCTCCACGGGAGCCAACCGGGAGCCTGGTGTCGCCGACGCCGGATCCTATGCTCGCCCGCACCGCTCGCCGTACCGGCCTGGCACTCGGCAGGCTAATCGTTCCCGTCCTGGCCGTGCTCACCGCACTCATCATCGGCGCCATCGTGGTGATCGTCTTCGATCCGGAGGTGGTGGCCCTGTGGGCCTCCGATCCGCTGGCCGCGGCCGGAGCGTCATGGGAGCTCATCTCCCGGGTGTACGGCGCGCTCATCGCCGGATCGCTGGGCGGCCCGGGACCAATCTCCGAGACCCTCCTGCAGGCCACGCCGCTCATCTTCACCGGCCTGGCCGTGGCGCTCGGGTTCCGAGCCGGGCTGTTCAATATCGGGGCCGAGGGGCAGCTGTACGTCGGCGCCGCGTTCGCCATCTACGCCGGCTTCGCCATCACCGGGCTGCCCAACTTCATCCATCTGCCGCTCGCGATTGCCGCGGGCGCGTTGGGCGGAGCGCTCTGGGGCTTCATCCCCGGCATCCTCAAGGCGCGCACCGGCGCGCACGAGGTGATCGTGACGATCATGCTCAACTACGTCGCCTACCGCGGGATCGACTACCTGCTCAACCAACCCTGGTTCCAGCGCGAGGGCCGGACCGATCCGATCAGCGAGATCGTCGCCCTCACCGCCGTCCTGCCGCCGATCATTCCCGGGCTTCGCGTCCACTGGGGCCTCATCCTGGCGCTGGCCGCGGCCGTCTTCGTGTCGTGGCTGCTGTTCCGCTCCACGAAGGGCTTCGAGTTTCGGGCGGTGGGCCTCAACCCCTCGGCGGCGCGCTACGCCGGGATGAGCATCGCGAGCACCATCGTCGCTTCGATGGTGATTTCGGGCGCGCTGGCCGGCCTTGCGGGCGCATCGGTCATGCTGGGCTCGACCAGGACGTTGACCCCGGGCTTCTCGCCGGGCTGGGGCTTCGACGCCATCGCCCTCGCACTTCTGGGCGGCTCGCGTCCATTGGGCGTTGTCCTGGCCGCCCTGCTGTTCGGGGCGCTGCGGGCGGGAGCAACCCCGATGCAGGCCGCGACCGGCATCCCGATCGACCTCGTGGTGGTGATCCAGGCGCTGGTCATCATGTTCATCGCCGCACCCGCATTGGTGCGCGGCATCTACCGCATCCGCACCGCGCGGACGACCGGGACCGAGATCTTCAGCAAGGGCTGGGGCACATGACCGGGGCGACGCAGGCGATTGCGGCGCGGCGCGGCCTCTCCGTGAGCCGTTCACAGGTGCTCGGAGTCGCCTACCTCGCCCTGGCGGCGGTGATCCTCTTCCTGTTCACCGGCGTGGAGGCCAACGCGCAGACGACCTTCAACCTCAACCTGGGGGGCGACACGATCCAGGTTCCCAACCTCGTCGTCCCTTCGGCCGGCACGGCCTACGTCCTTGCCGGGCTCGCCGCGTTCGCCGGCGCCGTGCAGCTCACGCGCGGACTCGGCGGCTGGGGCGCGATGGCCGCCGCCCTCGCCGTCTTCGCGTTCGTCTTCGGCTTCCTCACGTGGGCCGGCGCCGGCGGATCGATGAACCTGACCGGCATCTTCGAGAGCACGCTCCAGCGGGCGGTCCCGATCACCTTCGGCGCGCTCTCCGGCGTGCTCTGCGAGCGGGCGGGAGTGGTGAACGTCGCGATCGAGGGCATGCTGCTCACCGGCGCCTTCGTCGCGGCCGTGGTGGGCAGCATCGCGGGCAGCTGGATCGGGCTCGTCGCCGCCATCGCCGCCGGTGGCCTCATCGCCGCCCTGCTGGCGGTCTTGGCCATTCGTTACCGCGTCGACCAGATCGTGGCAGGCATCCTGATCAACATCCTGGCCCTGGGGCTGACCAGCTACCTGTCGGCGGGGCTGCTGACCGAGGTCCGGGAGCTCAACTCGCCCGAACGTTTTGGCCCCGTCGAGATCCCCTTCCTGTCGACGCTGCCCATCGTGGGCCCCGTCCTGTTCCGCAACTCGATCTTCGTCTATTTCATGTTCGCCGCGATCATCGTGCTCCACGTCATGCTCTTCAAGACCCGATACGGACTGCGCGTGCGGGCCGTCGGCGAGCATCCCAAGGCGGCCGATACGGTGGGCATCGACGTCCATTTCATCCGCTACCGCAACGTGATCCTGGGTGGGATGCTGGCCGGCCTGGGCGGCGCCTTCTTCACCATCGGCTCGACCGGCCAGTTCGAGCAGGAGATGACGGCGGGTCGCGGCTTCATCGGCCTGGCGGCCATGATCTTCGGCGGCTGGAATCCGATCGGCGCCTTCGGCGCCGGTCTCGTCTTCGGGTTCGCCGATGCCCTCCAGAACCGTCTCTCGATCCTGAACATCGCGGTGCCGTCACAGCTGATGGCCATGGTCCCATATGTCGTCACGATCATCGTGGTGGCCGGGCTCGTCGGGCGGGTTCGCGCGCCGGCCGCCGACGGCCGGCCGTACCATAAGGAGTGACCGCGGCGACGCACCGCGTCATCCTCGACTGCGACCCCGGCCACGACGACGCGATGGCGATCCTGCTGGCCGCGGCGTCCCCGGCGATCGAGCTCATCGCCATCACGACCGTGGCGGGAAACCAGACGCTCGACAAGACGACGCTCAACGCACGACGGGTGTGCAGCGTGGCGGGGATCGAGAACGTGCCGATCGTGCCGGGCCGGGACCGTCCGCTCGTCCGCGACCAGCTCGTCGCCGCCTCCATCCACGGCGAGTCGGGGCTCGACGGCCCGGCCTGGTCCACGCCAACCGTGGAGGCTGCGTCGCGGGATGCCGTCGACCTCATCGTCTCCGAAGCCCTTGCCGGCGGCCTCACGATCGTCGCGGTGGGGCCGCTCACGAACGTGGCGAGCGCCATACAGGGCGAGCCTCGCGTGCGTGAGGCGCTCGAGCGGGTCGTCCTGATGGGCGGCGCCATCGGCCTCGGCAACTGGACGCCGGCGGCCGAGTTCAACATCCACGCCGATCCAGAGGCGGCCGAGATCGTGTTCACCTCCGGCACGCCGATCACCATGGTTCCGCTGGAGGTGACGCACCGGGCGCTGGCCACGGACCAGGTCCTGGCGCGCATCGATGCGCTCGGGACGCCGGTCGGGCGCATGGCGGCCCAGCTGCTGCGCTACTTCGCCGAGACCTATCGCCGCGTCTTCGGCTTCGAGGCGCCCGCGGTCCACGATCCGTGCGCCGTCGCCGCGCTGATCGACCCAGGGATCGTCTCCACGCGCCGACTGAACGTCATGATCGACACGGAGTCCACGCTCAGCGCCGGCCGGACGGTGGTGGACGTCTACGGCACAACCGGGCGCGCGCCCAATGCCGACGTGGGCACCGATCTCGACGTCGACCGATTCTGGGACGAGATGGTGCGGGCGCTGGCAACCTACGGCTGAAGCGATCAGGCCGAGACGCGCAGCTCGCGCAGGCCGCGGATGATGTAGCTCGGCTTCCAGGCCGGCTCAGCTTCCAGCCTGAGCGACGGCAGCCTCCGCAGGATCGTGTCGAAGGAGATCTCCATCTCCATGCGGGCCAATGGCGCGCCAAGGCAGTAGTGAATGCCCGCGCCGAAGGACACGTGCGGGTTCGGCTCCCGGGCGAGGTCCAGGGTGTTCGGTCGCTCGAAGGCGGCGGGGTCCCGGTTTGCCGATCCGAACAGGAGCGCCAGCTCCGACCCTCGCGGGATGTCGATCTCGCCCACCGAGATCGGCTCGAGCGCCCAGCGCTCGAACATCTGGAGCGGCGTGTCGTATCGCAGCAGCTCATCGACCGCGGTGGCGAGGAGCGAGGGGTGGTCTCCGCGCAGCCGCGCGCGCTGGTCGGGATGGCGGAAGAGGCTCCACCACGCGTTCGCGGTTCCGTTCACGGACGCTTCATGGCCTGCATTGAGGAGGAGCACGCAGGTCCCGATCAGCTCGTCCTCGGTGAGCTGGTCGCCGGCATCCACCACGGCCGCCAGGCCGCTGATCAGGTCGTTACCGGGTGACTGCCGCCGCTCACGGCTGAGCGCCCGAAGGTACTCGCTGAACTCGACGGCGGCGCGAACGGCGGTACGCCCGGCCTCGTCGGTGGGGTTCAGTTCGTACATGCCGCAGATGTCCGCCGACCATGGCCGCAGGGCATGGCGATCCTCCGCCGGGATGCCGAGGAGCTCGGCGATGACCGCCACCGGCAGTGGCTCGGCCAGCTCCCGTACGAGGTCGAAGCTTCCCGCGCCGGCGACCCGATCGACGAGCGTGTCCATGATCGCCTGGACGCGGGGACGCAGCTGCTCGACCACCCGCGGCGTGAAGGCCCGCGACACGAGCCGGCGCAGGCGCGTGTGGTCGGGCGGCTCCCGATCGAGCATGCCGTTGCGGATGACATGCCAGAACGGCTCCAGCCAGCCCGGCTCGGCGGGCCGGCCCATCTCCTCGTGTGTGACGACGTGGAGATAGCTGCGGCCCAGGCGTCGGTCGCGGAGCAGGGCGTTGACGTCGGCGTGGCGCGGGATCAGCCACTGGTTCGTCTGCTCGTGGTATTGGGCGCGGGCGCCGTCCCGGAGCGTGGCGTACGCCGGATAGGGATCGGCCACGAAAGCCGGATCGGCTGGCGCGAAGACGCTCATCGGCGCAGGATACGCGACGCTCAGTCGAAGGCTGCCTGGCTGCCCTGCGTCAGCCGCCCGTGGTGAGCTCCTGTGCCAGGTGCATGTCGTAGGCGTGGTGCGGGTGCGCCGTGGGCGCCAGGCGCATCAGGTCGACCGGCAGACCGGTCGCGGCGAGGTCGCGCACCACCTGGTGGTGGTCATAGTCGACGGAGCGGAAGCCGACCGCGATGTCCGGATCGCCGATGTACACAACGGCATATCTCGCGCGGGCGTCGCCATCCGTCCCGCAGCCGACGGAGCCGGCCGCCACGAAGTGAGCCCTGCCCACGACGCGATGGAAGGCTTCATGCGTGTGGCCGAAGCAGAACAGGTCGTCCGCCTCGTCGCTGGCGATGCGGGCGAAGAAGCGCGACGGCCGGTCAGACCACAGGTACTCGGACGCCTTGAGCGGCGAGCCGTGGAAGAAGAGTGCCGAGCGTCCCGCCAGCTCAATGCGCAGCGTCTGCGGCAGCGTGCGCAGCCAGGCGCGGTTCTCATCGGTCAGGCGGGTGGCGCTCCATGCGAGCGAGGCCAGTCCGGCGGCCTCTGCCTCGGCGGTCGGCCACAGCGCGCCGCTCTGCTCGCGGTCCATGCCGATCGCCTCGTCCCAGTTGCCCTGCACGGTCGGGACTCCGCGGCCGCGCAGCTCGTCGACCACCTCGTTGGGGTGTGGGCCGCGGCCGACGACGTCGCCGACGCAGAACGTCGCGTCCGCCCCGATCTGCTCGACGTCGGCGAGCACCGCCCGCAGCGCGGGCAGGTTGGCATGAATGTCCCCCAGCACCGCGATTCGCATGGGCGCGATTGTCACGGCCCGGTGCGTGAGCCGCAATGCCCCCGCCACAGGACTTTCGAATCGGACCGCAGCGCGGGCGCCGAGTGCCGGAGCGGCTTGACATTGCACACCATGCAGGTACCGGGGAAGAAGAGGCCGATTCAGCCGCCTGCTTCACCGTCTCCCTCACCAGGTGCAACAAGCGGGGAAGATGACCGCCAGCCGGGGCTCTTCTTCCCCGTTATCTCCACGTCATGCAACGGGCTCGGGCCACCCACGGGCCGGACCTCCACCGAGTCTGGCCCAAACGCCCCACGGGGTCAGCTCAGGCGCTGGCCACGCTCGCCATAGGTGCCGCGAGGACGCTGACGCGCCCGGCGACGACCCGTGCAACCTCGCGCATGGCGGCCGCCGCCGCAGAGGAGTCCGCGCCGGGATGCTGCGTGGAGGTGATCGGCACGCCGGCATCGCCGCCTGCGCGGACCCCGGGCTCGATCGGGATGCGGCCGAGCACCTCGAGCTCGAGCTCGCGGGCGATCTTCTCGCCTCCGCCGGAGCCGAAGATGTCGTGCTCGTGGCCGCAATCGGGGCAGACGAAGGCGCTCATGTTCTCGACCACGCCGAGCGTCCGGACGTTGACCTTGGTGAACATGCCGATCGCCTTGCGCGCATCGAGCAGGCTCACCTCCTGGGGCGTGGTCACGATCACGGCGCCCGAGAGCGGGATCAGCTGCGACAGGCTGAGCGCCGCGTCGCCGGTGCCCGGCGGCAGATCGATGACGAGGTAGTCGAGCTCGCCCCATTCGACGTCGCGCAGGAACTGGGCGATGGCCGAGTGGATGAGCGGCCCGCGCCAGATCACCGGCGCGTCGTCCTTGAGGAAGTACTGGATGCTCATCATCTTCACGCCGTGGCTGACCACGGGGTTGACGCGCCCATCGGTCCCGGTGATGTGCATGCCGGTGGTGCCCATCATGAGAGGCACGTTGGGGCCGGTGATGTCGGCGTCGAGCAGGCCGACCCGGGCGCCGTCACGCGCCAGGCTGACGGCCAGGTTGACCGCCACCGTCGTCTTGCCCACGCCACCCTTACCGGACGCGACCGCGATCGTGTTCTTCACTCCCGGGATGAGATCCGCGGCGGGACCGGCGAAGGTGCGCTTCACGTTGCTCGCCCAGTCGACCCGCACCACGCTGGCGCCGAGGCCGGTGAGCGCATCGCTGATGTCGCTCTCGATCGTCGCCTTGAGCGGGCAGGCAGGGGTGGTGAGCTCCACGGTCAGATCGACGACGCTGCCGTCGATGGTCAGGTTCTTCACCATCCCCAGCGAGACCAGGTCGCGCCCGATCTCCGGATCCTTGACCTGCCCGAGGGCGGCCATGATGTTCTCGTTCGTCAGCTGCTCGGACATGCCGTGCTCGAAGTTCCTTTCGGTGGACCGATGGGTGGCGCCTTCGAGCCTACCAGACCGATGCCCTCGCTTCATACATCCTTTGTTGAAGAGCCAGGGACGCTACGGCAGGCCGTCGAAGAGGGAGGTCTCGGAGCGCCCCTCCGAACCCGCCGGCACGGGTAGCGCCGAGTCCACGAGCCGGTATGACTCGGTCGCCAGCCATTGCTCTCGCACCTCGGAGCTCCAGTCGTGGAAGGGCCCGGCCGAGCCGGTCTGCGAGATGTGGCGGCTGATGGCGCCCAGCTTCAGCTGCGCCATCTCGCCGAGCTCCAATGTCACCGTGGCGGAGCCTTCGACCGAGCCGTAGCCCTCTGCCGGCACGCGCTCGCCGAGGAGGTCGACGCTCGCCCGCGGCACGACGAGGTGATAGAGCTTGGCGGCGCGCCAGGCGACCTGGTCCTCCTCGAGGTCGTCCTCGTGGGCGAGTGGCCGAGCGGCCAGCTGGTAGGCGCGCGTGGCGGCGCGTGACAGGACGACGTGGTCCGTGTCGCCGGTCACGCCGTCCGGCCCGAAGGTCAGGATCACCTCCGGCCGATGCATGCGGATCGGCTCGACGATGCGGCCCGTGAGCTCGTCAAAATCGACCCTATCGAGCTCGCCCTCGGCGTAGTCGAGCATGCGCAGCACCCGCACGCCGAGGAGCGCCACGGACCGCCGCAGCTCGTCCTCGCGCACGGTGTCGATGTTGCGCCAGTTGAGCGCATCGGTCTTGACATCGCGGTTCTTGCCGCCGGGAGCGGGGGGCTTGAGCGACAGCCGCGGATCGAACCAGCCGCGGGTGGCGCACAGGACGACCACGTACGCACCGGTCGCCGCGGCCGTGGCGATGGCGCCGCCGAAGCCGAATGCCTCGTCGCCCGGATGAGCGACAACCACCATGAGGCTCCGCGCGGGATTTCGCTCTCGGACCGGGCGCCAGATCGAGGACACGGCCGGCAGTATACGGGCCTAGGAACCGACCTCGACGGCGATCGCCGCATGGCCGCTCGAGCCCGATCCGCGGCCCTGATCGACCGAGGTCTCGATGGACGGGGCCCGGTCGAGAAAGCTCGCATCGTGGCCCGTCTCCACGGCGCGCAGGGCCTCGTCGAGGGTCAGGACCGTGTTGCGCATCAGCAGGTTGATCTCGGCGCGCAGATAGGAGCGGAGCATCTCCGGCCCATCGGTGCTGACGGTGAATCGCACCCGCTCGTCGAGCAGGCGCCGCACGATGTGCCGCACCTCGGCCATCGAGCGCACGACGCGGGTGCTGAGATTCGAGCTGGGACATACCTCCAGCACGGTGCCACGCTCCCGAAGCATGCCGAGCACCCGGTCGTCATACGCGCTCTTGATGCCGTGGCCGATGCGATCCGGCTCCAGGGTCTCCAGCGCCTGGCGGACCTCTTCGGGCCCTCCGATCTCGCCGGCGTGCACGGTCAGGCCCAGCCCGGCCCGGCGGCACTCCATGTACAGATCGCGGTAGTCGGCGAAGCGGAACCCGTCCGTCTCGGGCCCTGCGATGTCGACCGCCACCACGCCTCGGCTGCGCCAGCTGATCGCTTTGGCTGCGATGATCTCGTTGAGCTCCGGCGAAAAGGCGCGGTCGAGGCAGAAGATCAGCCCCGCCCGCACCTGGGGGTACTCCAGCACCGCCCGGTCCATCCCGCGCACCGCCGCGGCGATGATGTGGTCGAGATCCTGCTCGCCGCCTCGGTTGCGCTTCATCGGGTTGAAGCGCAGCTCGATCTGGGTGACGTTGTTCTTGCGGTAGGCGCCGCCGATCACCTCGTACACGCTGCGCTCGACGGCGATGGGGCTCGACTGGATGAGCTCGGTCCAGTGGAAGAGCTCGAGGTACGCCTCGAAGCCGCGCCGGCGGCGGCCGACCGTGATCAGGTCGCGGAAGGCCCAGTAGTCCTTGGTCGGCAGCCGGATCCCCTGCGCATGGGCGATGCCCCACATGATCGCCGGCGTCACCGCCGCGCCGAGGTGCACGTGGAGCTCGGTGAGGGGGGTGCGGGGGTCGAGCCGCTGCCGGGGCATTGTCCTCCGTGGGAAGGCTGCGAGTGGCCGGAAGTGTACTGCTAGAATCGCCGCCAGATGGAAGCCATCCGCGAATT
This sequence comes from Candidatus Limnocylindria bacterium, assembly GCA_050692055.1. GTDB lineage: Bacteria > Chloroflexota > Limnocylindria > QHBO01 > QHBO01 > JBOGTC01. The sequence goes on from JBOGTC010000069.1 coordinate 14,098, forward strand.
CATCGAATGGTTCGCCAACGACATCGGCTCGGCCGCCGCGACCGTCTTTCCCTACCTGTTGGTCGGGCTGGTGGGCCTCTACCTGCTGAGCCTGCTGCTCGGATACCTGCGGGTGAGCCAGATCAGCGACGGCGAGGATGGCACGGCGGAGCGGGCCGTGCGGCTGGCGCCCGGCCACGACGGCGTCGTCGAAGCTCCGCGCGGGTTGCCGTACTGCTCGGTGGACGGACTCCAGTACCCGGCCGGCGCTCGCTTCTGCACGAGCTGCGAGCGGGACCTCACGCTCGACTGCGTGAACTGCGGTGCAACGCTGCGCGCGTCGGACGCGTCCTGCTACCGATGCGGTACCCGCACGGGCGTCGCTGACATCTCGCGCAGCTGATCCGACCGGCATCGGCCGGTCACCACCGCAAGACAGGCCTCGAGCTCACCGTCCATGGCGCTCCTCTCGTCCGCGCTCCTCATCGCCGCTCTGGTCGTCCTGCTCGGCTCGACGGTGCTGTCCCTGGGGCTCGTCGCCGGAGGGCTGCTGAGGCAGGACCGGCTTGCGGTGACCGATGGCGGCGAGCTGCAGGCCGCGCCGACACGGCCCCAATGGAGGACCATCGCGCACGCCGGTGCGCTGTCGGCCCTGGCGCTCCTCCTCGGCGCGCTCCTGGCGCGGACCATCGCCACCGGGCACGCCCCGTGGTCGAACCTCCACGAGTTCAGCGCCGCGTTCGCGGCCGGCGTGATTGCCGCCTATGCCCTGCTGGAGCGCCGGTACCCGATCCGCGGCCTGGCGCCCATGGCAACGCTCGTTGCGGCGGGGCTGACCGGCCTGGCGCTCTCGTTCGACGACCGCATCGACCCGCTGGTGCCCGCCCTCCAGCAGCCGCTGCTCCTCACCGTGCACGTCGGAACGGCGGTGGTCGCCTACGCCATCAGCGCGGTGGCCTTCCTGGCCGCCGCCGGCGAGCTGATACAGCGGCGGACCGGTGATGCCATCGGCGCGCTGCCGGAGGCCGCGGTCTGCCGGGCGGTGGCCCATCGGTCAGTCCTGCTGGCGTTTCCGATCCTGACCGTGGCCATCGCGCTGGGATCGGTCTGGGCCAACCTCGCGTGGCGCTCGTACTGGAGCAACGATCCCAAGGAGCTGGCAGCGGCAGCCACCTGGCTCGTGTACGGCACGTACCTGCACGCTGCCGGACGGCGCGACCGTTGGGGAGCCGCGGCTCCATGGCTGATCCTGCTCGGCTTCGGCGGCGTCCTGTTCACCTATCTCGGCGCCAGCCTGCTCTTCGTGGGCGAGCACTCCTACGCCGCGCCCTGAGCGGAGACGTCAGTCCCCCATCACCGCCTGGACGTAGGCTCGAATCTCGTTGACATATGGGACCATGATCCAGCCGCGCGAGTCGAAGATGCCGTGGTAGCCGAACTGCGGCGGCTGGAGCACGACGCTCGTGACTTCCGCATCGACCGAGCGTCGCAGGATCTCCAAAAGCGTGGGCAGATCCCCGGCCGGGATATCTGTCTCGACCGATGCGAACGCCCGGGCCAGGTCGAGCACGTCGATGCCTTCGGGCGGATCGAGCAGCTCGCGGGCCACGGCCACCACCATCTGCGCCTGGCGGCCGTTGCGGCCGTAGTCGGTGTCGATCCGGGTGCGGACGTAGCGCAGCGCGTTGTTGCCGCCCAGCACCTGGGTGCCAGGCTCGAGCGCGAGGCCGATGGGCGCGTCGTACAGCGGCTTCTGGACGTCGACCTGCACCCCGTCGAGGGCGTTCACCAGGCGACCGAAGTCGGCCATGTCGATCATCAGGTAGTAGTCGATCTCGACCCCGTACGTGGCCGCAAGGGCGCCGCGCAGAGCCTCGATGCCGAGCGCGGCCGCGAGCCCGTTCACCTTGCCGCTCCACACTCGGCCGTCGGCGAGGACGACGTCCACGGTGTCACGCGGAAGCGCGACGACTGAGACGTTCTGGCGGGCTGCGTCCACGCTGGCCACCACCATGGCGTCCGTGTTGAAGTGGCTCGTCCGGGTGCGTCGGTCGTCGTTGAGGTCGTTCCCGGCGATGAGGACGGTGACGCGCTCGTCCAGCAGCGCCTGGTTGAAGGGATTGGGCGTCGGCGTCGGGCTCGGAGTGGGGCTTGGCGTCGGCGAGGGCGTGGGAGTGGGCGTGGGCGATGGTGTCGGACGTTCGGTCGGAATCGGTGTCGCGATCGGAGTGGGCGTCGCCCGGGCGACGGGCTCGTCGCCGCCGGCCAGAACGATGACGAGGCCGATGGCGGCCAGAATGGCAAGCGCGACGACGGCGCCGATGGGCGCCCGGGTCTGGTTCATGACGGCGGATGATAGCCGATGGTAGCCTCGCATCCGTGGAGTCCCGCGAGATCACGGTCGACACCGGCGGGCACCCGGCGCTCGCAGACCTGACGGCCGCCTGCGCCGATTTCGTGGCCAGCGCGTCGGGTGGAAGCGACGGCCTGCTCAGCGTCTTCGTGCCGCACGCCACCGCCGGCCTGGTGGTGATGGAGCTCGGCAGCGGGTCCGATGGCGACCTGCTCGCCGCGCTCGATCGCCTGCTGCCGCGCGACGATCGATGGCGGCACTCGCACGGCTCGGCCGGCCACGGGGCCGATCACGTCCTGCCGCTGCTGGCGCCTCCGTCGCTCACCGTGCCCGTCGTCGCCGGGCGCATGGCCCTGGGCACGTGGCAGTCGATCGCGCTGCTCGATCCGAACCACGACAACCCACGGCGCCGGGTCCGGCTCTCGTTCGTACGAGGCTGAGTCAGGGTCTCGGCGCGGAGAGCGTGCTGACCTGCTCGGTCACCCGGACCGGGTCCGTGGTCGGCTCGTCGCAGGCGTAGCCGCGACAGACGAAGGCGGTGGGCCGCCCGTCCCGCGGCTGCTTGCCGCGGTAGAGTGCCAGCTCGGCGTGCTCGTCATCGCTGGCGACCGCAGTCAGCACCAGATCTGGGGCGTACGGGCTTGCGGCGGCACGGCGCAGCGCCTGGGCACCCGGAACGGATGCATCGTCCGCCGCGACCACCGCGTCGATCGACTCGCCCAGCGCGCGATCGGCCACACACAGCATCCGGCCGAAGGCGGAAGGCTGCTGCTCGAGCGCGGGCGCCACGGCGCGCAGGATGGAGCGGGCGCGGCGATCGAGGTCCTCGTCGCCGGTGAGCAGCGCCATCCGGATCAGGACGTCGGCGCCGACCGCGTTCGCCGATGGCGTCGCGTTGTCGAGGAAACCCCTGGGCCTGGCGACGATCCGGTCGTGCTCCGTGGAGGTGTCGGCAAACGTTCCCGAATCCTCATCCCAGAAGTCGGTCACGGCGGTCGCCATCAGCCGTCGCGCCATGGCCAGCGGACGCGCCTCGCCCAGCGCGGCGTGGGCGGCCAGCAGGCCGTCCACCAGGTTCACGTAGTCCTCGCAGAAGGCGGGGGTGTGGGCGCGACCGTCGCGCGCCGTCCGCCACAGGCGGTCATCCTCGCGCCACAGCACGCCGGCCGCGAAGGCCACGACATCGCGGGTTGCATCGGCGTATCGCTCGTCACGCAGCACGAGCGCGGCGGCGGCCAACGCCCGCAGCGCCATGCCGTTCCAGGCCGCGAGCCGCTTATCGTCGCGCCCGGGCAGCTCACGCCTGGCCCGCGCGTTCCGGAGGGCCGTGCGAGCCTGCTCCAGCAGCTCGTCCGCCGGCCGCTCCCGGCCCTCGGCGACGTGGAGCACTGACCGACCCTCCCAGTTGCCCTCCGGCGTCACGCCCCAGTACGCGGCCAGCAAGGCAACCTGAGCCTCATCGAGACCCGCTGCCCGGAGGACGGTCGTGAGCTCCTCGTGGCCCCAGACGTAGAAGCGACCCTCTTCGCCCTCGGTATCCGCGTCGAGCGACGAGGCGAATCCGCCGTCATCGGTCCGCAGCTCGCTGAGCATGAAGTCGAGCGTGGCTCGGGCGACGTCCGCGTACCGTTGCTCACCCGTGGCCCGATAGGCCTCCAGATAGCAGTGCGACAGCAGCGCGTTGTCGTACAGCATCTTCTCGAAGTGCGGAACCAGCCACTGCCCGTCGGTGCTGTAGCGGGCGAAGCCGCCCCCGAGCTGATCGTGGATGCCGCCATCGGCCATGGCGTCGAGCGTGCGCCTCACCATGTGCAGCGTCGTCTCGTCGCGCGTCCGCCGCCAGGCACGCAGCAGGAACTCGATCGTCATGGGCGCCGGGAACTTCGGAGCCCCACCGAAGCCGCCGTGCACCTCGTCGAATGAGCCGCGCAGCCGCGAAACGGCGGCCTCGAGCTGCCGCCGTTCGGGCTCGCGGTCGCCGGCGGGGACGCCGAGCTGTGTCTGCAGGTGGTCGGCAAGCATCTGCGCCTGCGCGTCCACCTCGTCGCGCTTGGTGCGGTATGCGTCGGCCACCGCGGCGAGGACGCGGGGGAAACCGGGCATCCCGTGCCGGTCCTCGGGCGGGAAGTAGGTGCCGCCGAAGAACGGGCGCAGCTCCGGCGTGAGGAAGACGCTCATCGGCCAGCCGCCGGAGCCGGTCATGGCCTGGACCGCGGCCATGTACACGCCGTCGAGGTCGGGTCGCTCCTCGCGGTCGACCTTGATGGGCACGAAGTCGCGGTTGAGCTGCGCCGCGATCGTGTCGTTCTCGAAGCTCTCGCGCTCCATGACGTGGCACCAGTGGCAGGCGGCGTAGCCGATCGACAGGAAGATCGGCCGATCCTCGCCGCGTGCCTTCTCGAGCGCCTCCGGGCCCCAGGGTTGCCAGTCGACCGGGTTGTGCGCGTGCTGCAGCAGGTACGGGCTCGTCTCGTTCGCCAGGCGGTTGGCGCGGCGCTGGATCATCTCGGTCATGGCCGTTCAGTGTCGCACGGCCGTGGCCAGCGGGCCGCGCACGTACACGCCCAGGTACCACTTGCCGAGCTGCTCGGCCGCGTGCCGCCGAAATCCGGCCGCCACCAGGCGACGCTCGATCCGTCGCACGTCGTGCAGGTAGGTGCGCTCGTTTCCGCGCAGCCGGTCCCATTTTCCCTCGATGCCGTATCGCAGCCGGTTGCGGACGCCGAGCAGGCCGCGCGATTCCGGCACCGACAGCGCATAGGCGTGGTCCGCGGCGGCGAGCGTGCGGTCGACGAGCCGATCCGCGTCGCGGTAGCAGCAGATGACGCGGTCGAGCACGACGATGTCGTGCGAGCCCAGGCGGATGGCCGCACCGTCACCGACGAGCAGGACGCAACGGTCGGCGACTCCGGCTCGGCTGGCGCGCTCCACCGCCTCCTCGACCGCGTCGGGATCGAGCTCGATGCCGCTCGCCGCCCGAGCGCCGCCCAACAGCGTCCCGACCAGCAGCCGTCCGTAGCCGCAGCCGATCTCGAGCACGGTCCGATCGCCAACGCCGAGACGGGCGATCTGCTCGAAGAGCAGCCGGGAGACCTCGGCCGGCCAGTCGGTGCGCTCGGCGTAGCCGCAGCAGGCGTCCATCTCGGCACTCATGTTCGCTTCCCCTGGGTCCCCACGAACTGCTCATCGTGGAGCTTGGCGTAGAGGCCCTCGTGGCGCAGCAGCTCCGCATGCGTGCCGCGCTCGACGATCCGCCCGCGCTGCATGACCAGGATCTGATCGGCGCGCAGGATGGTGGAGAGGCGATGCGCGATGGCGATGGTCGTCCTTCCCTCCATCAGGCGCTGCAGCGCCGACTGGATCAGCCGCTCGCTGACGGTGTCGAGCGCGCTCGTCGCCTCGTCCATGATCAGGATGCGCGGGTCCTTGAGCAGCACGCGCGCGATGGCCACGCGCTGCTTCTCCCCGCCCGTGAGCTTGTAGCCGCGCTCCCCGACCACGGTGTCATATCCCTCGGGCAGCTCCATGATGCGGTCGTGGATGGCGGCCGCCCGTGCCGCGGCCTCGATCTCGTCGACGCTCGCGTCCGGCCTGGCGTAGCGCAGGTTCTCGCCCACGCTGGAATGGAAGAGGTACGTCTCCTGGGTGACGACCCCGATGACCCGGCCCAGCGACTCGAGCGCGACATCGCGGACGTCCACGCCATCGACGCGCACCGAACCGACATCGGCGTCGTACAGGCGCGGGATGAGGTAGGTCGTCGTCGTCTTGCCGCTGCCCGACGGGCCGACCAGGGCAACCAGCTGGCCCGGCTCGGCCGTGAAGTCGACATCTGTCAGCGCGAAGGGCATCACCGATGTCGGTACCGCCCTTCCTTCCGCCTCCGCCGCAGCCGCCTCCTCTCGAGCCTCCAGCTGCCCCACGCTGACCGGATAGCGGAACGAGACGTCCTGGAATCGCACCTCGCCGCGCATGCGTGCCGGATCGAGCGTGGCGGCATCGGACGCGTCGACGATCTCGTGCGGCATCTCCAGGTACTCGAAGATGCGGTCGAAGAGCGCGAGCGAGCCCTGGATCTCGACCTGCACGTTGAGCAGCTGCCCGAGCGGGAAGAAGAGCCGGCTCTGCAGCGTGGTGAAGGCCACGATAGTGCCGATGCTCATGGGATCGCCGCCGATGATCAGCGATCCGGCCAGCAGGTAGACGAAGGCCGGCATGATGCTGAAGAAGGTGCCGATCAGCCCGAAGAACCAGCGGCCGATCATCTGCCCGCGGATCTGCAGGTCCCCCAGGCGGCGTGACTCGCGGCGGAATCGCTCGATGCTGGCGGATTGCTGCCCGAAGGTCTTCGAGAGCAGGATGCCGCTGACGCTCAGCGTCTCCTCGGTGATGGCGCTCACCTCGGCCAGCGAGCGCTGCGTGAGCGTGCTCACCTCCCGCCGCACCTTGCCCACGCGGTAGGTCACGTAGGCGAAGATCGGCAGCAGGCCCAGGCTGAGCACGGTCAGGCGCCAGTCGAGGATGAACATGGCGATGATGGTGGTGGCCACGGTCGCGAAGTTGGCCAGCAGGCTCGAGGCCGTATCGGTCACCACGCCCTGCACGCCGTTCACGTCGTTGCCGATGCGGCTCTGGATCTCGCCGGTCCGCGTCTCGGTGAAGAAGCGCAGCGGCATACGCTGCAGGTGGCTGTAGAGCGCGAGGCGCAGATCGTCCATGACGCGCTGTCCCACGACGTTCGACAGGTACGACTGCCACACGCCGATCAGGCTCGTGATGATGGGGATCACGATCATCAGGCCGGCCTGCAGCCACAGGAGCTCCAGGTCCTGCGGCCCTGTCAGGTTGTCGATGATCAGCATGAGCAGGATCGGGTTGACCACGCCCAGGCTGACCGTGACCAGGATCGCTATGACGATCAGCCCGAGGCGGCCGCGGTATGGGTCGAAGAACGCGGCGATGCGCCGAAGGGTGTCCAGTCCCCTCCCGGGCCGGGCGGTCAGGTCCGGCCCCGGCCTCCCGAGCCGCCCCCAGCCGCCTCCGCCGCCACCGCCGCCACCCCGGGTCATTCGAGGATGATCGACAGGAACGCCTGCGCCAGGCCGATCCCCTGCGGCTCGCCAACGAGCCGCGCCCGCTCGCGCACGCGGTCCTCGACGTCACGGCCGCTCACCTGGCTGGCGTGGCACAGCAGCGCCTGTAACCCGGTGTCGAACGTCTCGGACACGTCGATCCACAGGTTCGGTTCCTCGACCCCGGTCAGCAGCACCTGGCGCACCTTCCACGGCTCGAGCCCCTCGTCGCTCGCCAGCTCGGGGAAGTTCAGCCGATCGCGCGCCGCCGGGTACACCGACGCGAGCGCCGCCTCGCCGGTGGCAAGGTGGTCGGGATGACCGATGAACGGGTTGTGGTCGAGGCGGCGCTGCGGGTTCTGCGTGATGACGAGATCGGGCCGGAAGCGACGAATCTGTCGCGTGATGTCGCGCCGCAGCTCGAGCGTCGGCTGCAGGTATCCGTCCGGCTGACCGAGATGCACGATCTCGCTGACGCCGAGCACGTCAGCCGCGGCTCGCTGCTCGGCAATGCGGGTCGCGGCGAGCGACTCGGGCGTCACGGCCGGGTCCTCGGTCCCCTTGCTGCCATCGGTGGTCACCACGTAGTCGACGCGGGCCCCGGAGGCGGTGAGCGCCGCGATCGTCGCAGCTGCGCCAAACTCGGCGTCGTCGGGGTGGCTGATGATGACGAGGGCGCGCTCCAGCGGGCTGATCAGCTCATGACGGTCCAGGGGGCTCATGAGGGTCATGCTAGCGCGAATCCGAACCTGCCTCGTTGACCGTTCGGTGACCCGATGCGCATACTGCCCAGCAGTATGTCGACAGAAGCGGACGCACCCCATTTTCGCCACGCGTACACGAAGGATCGACGCGAGCTGGTCAACCGCCTCAAGCGGATCGAGGGGCAGGCGCGCGGCATCCAGCGTCTCGTGGACGAGGAGGCCTACTGCCTCGACGTGCTGCAGCAGGTCGAGGCGCTCACAGCGGCCGCCGACCAGGTCGCGCTGCTCCTCGTGGAGGATCACATCGATGGCTGCCTCATGCATGCCATCGAGAGTGGCCAGGGCGAGCCGTACGTGGGCGAGGTGATGCAGGTCGTGCGCCGCGCCATGGGCCGCCGCGGACCTCGTCGCTCGGATCCTGCGAGCGCCTGACGCCGGCCGTTCGCGCGCATGTGCTGTTGGGAGTGCCGTAGGGGGGAACCACGGCACTCCCAATCGCCGAGTCTACGCCCCCCTCAGTCGCCGGGCAAGCAGGCGACGCCGGTCACTCTCCGAAGATCGTGAGCTGCTCGCCGCCGCGCTCGATGAGCGGATCCAGGCCGAGCACGGGTTCCAGCCAGTCGAGGCTCGCGCCGTCGCGCTCGCTCAGGGCGGCGAGGTGCTGCCACTTCAGGAGATGCCAGTTCTGGCGTTCCATCTCACTGCGCAGCCATGGTGACCGCTCGAGCTTGAGCCGAACGAGCTCGCTGCGCTCGGCGGGAAAGACCACGAAGCGCGCCTGCTGATCGCCGGCCGGAATCTGGCGGCCCCTGCGCAACACCGCGTCACCCAGCATGCCGGTCCACTCGACCTCAAACAGGAAGCAGAGGCGCCCGCGGACGTACCACATCGCGTCGACCTCGCCGAGGGCCTCGATGGGGGCGCGGATCACGAGCGGCAGGTAGACGCGCCGCTCGTCGTCGCGCAGGAGATCGCGGAGCCGACGGCCGTCCACGACGCGATCCTGCTCCGGCTTGCTGATCCAGACGCGCAGGCCCAGCCGATGCCCGTAGTCGGCGAGCAGGCCGATGATCCGCGCGTGATCCTCCATCCGCCGCGCAAGCTGGTCCTCGGTTCCCAGCGAGCCACGTTCGCCGACGCTCGCGTACGCGGCCAGGCACGCACGAACCAGCTCCTCGTCGGGCGCCTGCAGGCCCGGGAAGAGCCGATAGATGCGCTCCAGGAAGCCACGCTCGTCGAGGCGCCCGGCGGTCGACAGGATCGAGTAGGTGGCCCACTCGACGCGGTCGGCGAGGGGGCGTTCGGCAAGCTCGGGCTCACGCAGCCACCACTGCGGACGATCGTCGTCGCCGATGCGAACGAGCGTCGGATGCTCGTCGCGCCACAGCTCCTCGCTGACGAGGGTAGCAAGCAGCCGCGGGTTCCCGCCGTCCGGGCGCTCCGCTGCGTCATCGGCCTCGTCGGCATCGGCCAGGCGCGAGGCCGCGATTCGGCGCAGCAGGCCTGAGCGCGCCAGCTCGGACACGATCGCGGCCACCAGCCGCGACAAGCCTGCTGGCTCGCCTCGATCGCGCAGGAGGGCGACGGATGCCCGCTCGATGGCGTCCGCCAGCTCCGGGTAGGTGAGGTGCCCCGACTGCGCCCCGAGCTGTAGTGGTCTGGGGTGCACCGCCTGCCGCAGTCGGTCCTCCGCAGATGGCTTCCGGAAGTGCAGCACGACGCCGTGCCCGGATCGTGCCGATTCCCGATGGATAATGTCGATCAGCTCGAGACCCGCCGCGGCGCCGGCAAGCGCAGTCGCCAGCAGCCGGTCGGGCTCGTCGCCCTCGATCAGCAGGTTGCTCCAGCCGCCAGGCTTGAGCGCGGTGGCAGCGGAGGCGAGGCCGTGGCGCAGCGCGGTGACCTCGGCTCCATCCGTCCGCCCGGCGGGTCCGAAGAGCGGCTCGAGGCGCAGCGTCTCCGCAGCCTCCCGGCCCAGCAACCATGCCGTGGCGAGGTATTCGAAGGAGAGCTCGTCGAGGTTGCCCGCCACGCTCGGCATCCCGAGCACGAGGTCGACGCCCTCGGCTGGCAGGTACTGGCCAACCACCGCGGGTCGGCAGCGGATCCACAGCACATTGGCAGCGCTGACGCCTCCGAGGTCGTCGAAGTCGGAGGCGAAACGAGCCTCGCGGCGGTCGCGACTGACGGCGGCGATGGCGGCGCGCACGTCCCTGTACGCCTGCTCGAAGCACCGCCAGACGTTCACCTCGCGCTGGTGCCGCGACGCGGGCTGTCGCACGTGGCCGGCGCTGATGCGAAGCGACGCGACGCGACCGGGGTACCCGTTCAGACGGCTCGCCGGCAGGAGGCAGGCGGCGAGGGCGAGACGGAACACGGCCGCGGTTGGCGCGTCGCGCAGCTCGGAATCGATCTTGTTCGCGATCGTCTGCAGCGCGTACAGGTTGCGCGGCGTGTACAGGTCCAGCAGCTCGTCGACAAGCTCCGCGCGACCGTCCAGGACCGGGAAGCGATCGCGCAGCTGCTGGTAATGGTGGCTCTGGCGGGCACCTTCGGTGACCGTAATCGGCACCGGATCAGGCCGGACCGTCGAGGCATAGCGCGGGCCATCCGGCGCGCTCGCCGGCGGATCCGGCAGCTGCGCAGCAGGTGCAGGCGGCCCTCCAGCCTCGCCGATTGGCGGATCGAGCTCCTCGGTCGGGCCGTCGTCTGGCGTCGTCAGGCCGATCGGCGCGGGCGGGAGATCCTCGTCCGCCTCGGTCGACGCCTCGGGCTCAGACGCCGGCGCCTCGCGAGGCTCGATGCCGAGCTTCGCGAGATCCGCATCGTCGACCGGCGCGACGCGCTCGTCGGGACCGCCGACCGCGATCCCGCACGCCTCGCAGCGGTAGATCTTGCGGCCGGGCGCGTCTCCGTCGCGGGGCCAGATGAACTGCTCCCCCACCACCGGCCGGCGACAGGCGACGCAGTGCGTCGCATAGAGCTCCTCGATGTGCTGTCGCAACGGGACGTCCACGCGGCGAGAGGCGGCCAGCTGCGCGAACGCCGCGTCGAGCGCGGCGACGTCCGGGGAGGTCAGGAAGGCGATCGCCGCCATCTGCGCGAACGGGCTCGGGTCAGCCGCGATAACGTGCATGCCGCGCGGGATCGCACGCCGCGCCGTCCAGCCCGTCCCGGCCCACGGATCGAGGACGGTGTCGCCGGCGACCGCGAAGGCGGCCAGCTCGGCATCGAGCAGGTTGTCGGCAGGGGAGGGGAAGTAGCGTTCGAGCAGTGCCAGACCGGGGAGGCGTCGAGGCAGTACGACGTGATCGAGTCGCCTCCGTTCCGCCTCGCTCATCGGCCCCTACGATTCTTCGATCAGCTCTTCCTCGAGCTCGGGCTCGCCGGAGTACTCCGGGAGGGTCGTGTCCAGCTCTTCCACTTCCTCCGAGTCCTCTTCGGCCTCCTCGACCTCGTCCTCGTCATCGTAGCGGACGGGGCTGCCCTTCATGTACGGTCGCACGCCACCCGCGGCGGCCGCACCCGGGAACGACAGCTTCCCGAAGTTGCTCGGGTGGGTGAAGACCTCGCGGATGATGATGGTCACTTCACCCTGCGCGTCATGGACGGCAGTCAGCGCCGCTTCGTAGCGGTTGCCGCCGGCCATGAGCTTGAGCAGGCGGCCGGCGATGCGTGGCTCGACGCTGCCGATCACGGCCGGCCCAACCCGGGCGGCGAGCTGGTCTCCGTCGGCGGTGAGCTGGACCGCATCTCCCGGCGAGAGCGGCGCAAGGATGCGGCGGGCAGCCAGGTTCACGAGGCGCGCGCGGCCAGTCTTGCCCATCTCCTCGATGAACAGCGTGGCGGGTGCCTTCTCGGGCCGTCCATCTCCAGCTCCAGCCGCATCCGCTCCGGCGAGCAGCAGGCGCAGCCGCTCGGCGTTCCGTTGCGCAATCCGGTTCGTGCCGTCACGCTCGAGCGCCTGCTCGTAGGCCTCCAGCGCCTCCGCGTGATGTCCAAGCTCGGCGAGCGCCTTGCCCAGACGGTTGTTGGCATCGATGTCCGGCGCCAGCTCCAGCAGCTGGCGGTTGGCCTCAACCGCAGCCTGCCAGTCGCCGCGGGTGGCGTGGCCGATGGCCGCCTCGGCGAGCTGGCGTCGCTGGCGGGTCGTCGTGTCGGGTTCCCCTATCGTCATGATGCGTTACGAGCGTCTCCGATATCGGGGTGAAGCGGCCCGTGGGCCGCAAAAGCGCCTTCTTGTAACACCGCCCTTGTGGGGTGTCAACGAGCCTCCTTCGGGCGCATCCTCACCCCCGGTGCAGGAGCAATGCAATCAGGAGGCCCAACATGCCGAGGGCGCCGAATTCGACCGCCACGCTGCGGCCGGACGCGCCCGATTGCAGCGATTCGACGGCGCCGCCCCAGGCATAGAAGGTGAGGGCGACGAGCGCCGGCACGATGGGGATGGGCAGGTCGAGGAGGAGGCTGGCCGTGGCAACCTGCATGACCGCCAGCACGTGAAGCAGCGTCTGCCCGACCGCCTGCACGCCGGTCACGCCGCGGCCCTCGGCATCCCGCAGGCCGAGAATCAGCGCGGGCAGCGCGACCAGTGCCACGGGTGGCGGCCAGCCGCTGGCGCCCAGCAGCTCGAGGATGCCTGCCGCGGCGGCGAAGAGGATCGTCGTCATGAGGAGCTGCATCAGGGTGCGACCGCCCACGAGGCGCTCTGCGCGAAGCTCGAGGTAGACGACGCTCCACAGCAAGACCGCCACGAGCGGCACCAGCAGAAGCGACAGGCCGCCCGGCAGGAGCCTGCCGAACAGCGTGGCCGCGACGCCGGCAGTGGCCGGCATCGCGTAGCGCGCCAGCCCCAGGCCAGCGCGTGCCGGACCGATGATCCGCCCGGCGATCAGGGCGCCCACGGCGAGCTGCGCGGCAATGGCGACGGCCAGCCAGAGTGGCTCTGCAAGCCAACCCGCGGCCGCGATCCCAGCCTGCACGGCGGCGAGGGCATACACCGCAGGGCGGTCGACGCGCCTGGTCAGGGCCTGGGTCCGCCGATCGCCGAGGATGCGCGTGATCATGCCGGCACCGCGAGTAGCCCGGTGGCCGGGCGCGTGTTCAGCAGCCGGTCCGGCGAGAGCCAGGCGCGCCGCGCCACCTCCACCGCGTAGCGGAGCTGGTCGAGCTCCTCGGTGCGGTGCGCGTCGGAGGCGAGCGTGAGTGGAGCGCCTGCCTCGGCCGCGGCGCGGGCGAGCGCATCGTCGAGGTCGAGCCGCGGGCTGCCGTTGATCTCGAGCGCAGTGCCGGTGCGCCCCGCCGCCTCGAACAGCCGTGGCCAGTCCAGGGTCATCGGCTCCCGCCGGTTGACGATGCGGCCGGTGGGATGGGCAAGGATGTCGACGTGCGGGTGCTCGATGGCGACAAGTGCCCGGCGCGTCAGCTGCTCGCTCGACTGGCCCCGCCCGGTGTGGATGCTGGCGATCACGACCTCGAAGCGCGCTAGCAGGTCGTCCGGGTAGTCGAGGGTGGCGTCTGCGCGGATCTCGAGCTCGGTGCCATGGAGGATTCGGAATGGCGCCAGCACGGCGTTCAGGCGCGCGATCTCGGCTCGCTGCTCCTCGACTCGCTGTGGAGACAGCCCGCGGGTGATGCCGAGCGAGGGCGAGTGGTCGGTGAGCACGATGTACTCGCGTCCCAGGGCTCGGGCGGCGCGGGCCATCGACTCGATCGAGTCGACGCCATCGGTCCAGTCGGAGTGGGTATGCGTGTCGCCGCGCACATCCTCGAAGGTCACGAGGGTGGGCAGCGCACCCGCCTCCGCTGCGCTGATCTCGCCGGTATCCTCCCGCAGCTCGGGAGGGATCCACGGCAGATCGAGACGCGCGTAGACCTCGTCCTCCTCCGCGGCGAGCAGCAGCTCACCTGTGTCCACCACCTTGAACCCCTTCTCGGACAGCGACAGGCCACGGGCCAGCGCGCGACCCCGCAGGGCGACGTTGTGGTCCTTGCTGCCGGTGAAGTGAACGAGATGCGTCCCCCAGGCCGCCGGAGGGCAGACCATGAGGTCGACCTGTAGCCCGTCGGCGAGGATGATGCTCGACTTGTCGGTGCCCGCGGACACGACCCTGTCGACCTCGGGCAGCCGGTCGAGCGTGGCGATCACCGCCGCGGGATCGTCGACGGACGCAAGCAGATCGAGATCGCCGATCGTCGCCCGCCGCCGCCTCAGCGACCCGGCCGGCTCGATGCGCCGGACCCCGGATGCGTTCCTCAGGCGATCGAGCAGATCGGTGACCAGGGCATCGGCATCGTGGAGCAGAAGGCGCGTGCTGCGTTGCGCGATTCGAGCGATGCCGTCGAGGATGTTCTCCTCGGTCCGCGCCGACAGGCCCTTCAGCTCTCGCAGTCGACCGAGCTCGGCGGCGGCGCGAAGCTCTTCGAGCGACCCGACCCCGAGCTCGCCATGGACGAGCTTGACGGTGCGCGGGCCGATGCCGGGCACGTGGAGCATCTCGAGCAGCCCATCGGGAACCTGGGCTCGCAGCCGCTCGTGGTACTCGAGCCGGCCCGTCTCCGCCAGCTCGGCGAGCTTGGCGGTCAGCGCGGCGCCGGCGCCTGGCAGCTTCGGTGGCGTGCCACGCCGGAAGAGGGCCGCAACGTCATCGGGATATCGCTCGACCGCATCTGCGACGCGACGGTAGGCGACCGCCTTGTAGACCACCTCGCCCATGATCTCGAGCATGTCGCCGATCTCGTTGAAGATCCGCGCCAGCTCCGCGTTGCTGACGACGGCATCGTGACTGCGGCGTGCGCTGCGAGGACGAGGCATCGCGCGCCATTCTAGAGCGGCGCGATGGACGCTCCGTGCCGGTCCGGCTCAGCGCCGTGACTGGCGCAGCCAGGGAAGCGAAATCCCCAGCTGCCGTCGACCCTGACGCCTGATGGGTGCATGGACGTGGCGCCGTCGCGCTTCCTCGAGCAGGTCCTGGCGATGCAGCTCGGCCTGCAGGTCGATGAGGCTGGTGGACCGATACACAAGACGCTCCATGGGAGGCTCCTAAATAGCCCGATGCGGCTCGTCGTCGATCCCAGGCCGGCTATCCGCGCCCCACAGGTTGGCCGCTATCCCCAGGGCCGCCAGGCCGATCAGCGCGATGATCGCTTCCATCTCCGGGCTCCTCTCTGTAACTGTTCCCGACGCGATTATCGGTTACGCGTATGCTAGGCATGCCTGCGTAACTTGTCAAGGCCTGTATTATGGTTACAGTATGACCGATCAGCACGTCGCCCAGGCCGAGCCGGAACGAGACTCGGAGCTGTTCATAGACTTCGCGAACACGCTCGAGCTTTCCGACGGCGAGCCCGACGACCACGTCCCCGATGCAGGTGCCCTTCGCGCGTGGCTCGTGCAGCGCGAGCTGGTGCGTGGCCATCCGGCGCCATCGATGGTGAATCGTCAGATCCCCGCGTTCCGTGAGCTGCGCACTCTCGTGCGCGAGGTTGTGGCGCGCCTCGCCAGCGACCGCGCGCCGACCGGCAAGCAGGTCCGCTCACTCAATCGGGTTCTGCGCGATGGGTTGCACTACCACGAGCTGCGTCCCGCGCTCGACGGCGCGCGGTTCACCGTGGGGCAGGTCGGCGACGAGCTCGACCAGGCGCGCGCCGCCATCGCCGGCTCACTGGCGCACTACCTGGCGGAGCACCCGGTTGATCGGCTGCGGGTCTGTGCCGACGACGGATGCCGCTGGCTCTTCGTCGACCGCTCGCCGGCCGGACGACGGCGCTGGTGCGACATGCGCACCTGTGGCAATCGCGCCAAGGTCGCGCGCCACCGGGCTCGTGCGAGGGCCGGTGCCGGCCGTCGTCCTAGGAGCCGATGGGGTGCCACACCGTCTTGACTTCCACGTACTCGCCGATGAGATACGGCGACTGGGCGCGCTGGTCGAGCCAGTCGTATCGGTCCAGGCCGGATGCCGGTGGCCGAACGAGGCGCTTGATGTTCTCGACCGCGATCTCCTCGAGCGCCGCGGCCTCGGCCGGGTCGGCGCCGAAGGCGTCGAGCGCGTTCACGTCCATGTGCCCCGCCAGGTGGCCCACCAGCTCGCGCCGCAGGCCGGTGATGAGGTTCACGACGCCGCCGGGCACGTCGGACGTGGCGAGCACCTCGGTCAGCGTCACGGCCGGCAGCGGGCGCGACTCGGAGGCGATCACAACGGCGGCGTTGCCGCTCACCACCACGGGAGCCAGCCGGCTCACGAGCCCCAGCAGCGATGACGCCTCCGGCGCAATCACGCCCACCACCCCGGTCGGCTCCGGAACGCTGAAGTTGAAGTAGGGTCCGCCCACGGGGTTCACCGTGCCGATCACCTGGGTGAACTTGTCCGCCCAGCCCGCGTACCAGACCCAACGGTCGATGGCGGCGTCCACGAGCCGCGTGGCACGCGTCCGGCCCACGCCCTCGGCCGCCATGACCTCGGCGACGAACTGGTCACGCCGCCCCTCCATGAGCTCCGCGATGCGGTACAGGATCTGCGACCGGTTGTAGGCGGTCCTGCCGGCCCAGTCCGGCACCGCCTTGCGCGCGGCCCGGACCGCGTCGCGAATGTCCTTGCGCGTGCCACGGCAGGCGTTCGCGAGCAGCTCTCCCTTTGCGCCGAACACCTCATAGGCACGCCCGGATTCCGTCCGCGGAAACGCTCCGCCGATGTACAGCTTGTACGTCTTGCGCACGCCGATCCGCACGCCGATCCGCTCGCCTCGGCCAGCTGAGCCATTGGTCGTGGCCAGCGGCTGTGCCGCGCGCTGCTCCAGGACCGATGCGCGCCGCGCCGAAGCGCGGCGCTTCGTGGCGACCTTCGCTCGCGGGCTCATCGGCCGCGTGCCCGGGTTCCGTTGCCGCCGGACATGTCGAGGTACGCCGCCAAGCCATGGACACCGCCTTCGCGGCCATAGCCCGACTCCTTGTAGCCGCCGAACGGCGACGTCGGGTCGAAGCGGTTGAAGGTGTTGGCCCAGACGACGCCGGCTCGCATGGCGGAAACCATCTTGAAGATGCGGCTCCCCTTCTCGGTCCAGACCCCGGCAGAGAGCCCGTATGGCGTGTTGTTGGCCTTCTCGATCGCCTCCTCGGGCGTCCGGAAGGTGAGGACGCTGAG
This sequence comes from Candidatus Limnocylindria bacterium, assembly GCA_050692055.1. Taxonomy (GTDB): domain Bacteria; phylum Chloroflexota; class Limnocylindria; order QHBO01; family QHBO01; genus JBOGTC01. Next base: position 31,346 of record JBOGTC010000069.1, read on the forward strand.
CACCGGGCCGAAGATCTCCTCCTGCGCGATCCGGTGGCTTTGGCTCACGCCGGTGAACAGGGTGGGCGCGAAGAAGAAGCCACGTTCGGGAAGCTCGCAGTCCGGCTGAAAGATCTCTGCCCCTTCCTCGATCCCACTCTCGACGAGCTCGCGGACTTTGGCCAGCTGGCCGGCCGAGTTGATGGCGCCGACATCGGTGTTCTTGTCGAGCGGGTCGCCCACGCGGAGCGTGCCGAGACGCGCCTTGAGCTTGTCGAGCAGCGGCTCGTAGACCGATTCCTGCACGAAGAGCCGGCTGCCCGCGCAGCACACCTCGCCCTGGTTGAAGTAGATGCCGTTCACGATGCCCTCGATCGCCTGGTCCAGCGGCGCGTCGTCGAAGACGACGTTCGCGGCCTTCCCCCCCAACTCGAGGGTCAGCTTCTTGTGCGAGCCGGCCAAGGCGCGCGCGATCATCTTGCCCACGGCGGTCGACCCGGTGAAGGCGACCTTGTCGACCTCGGGATGACGAACGAGCTCCATGCCGATCTCGCCGGGCCCGGTGATGATGTTCACGACCCCTGGCGGCAGGTCGGCCTGCAGCACGACATCGGCGAAGAGGTAGGCGGTCAGCGGCGTCGTGCTGGCGGGCTTGAGGACGACCGTGTTCCCCGCGGCCAGCGCGGCCGCGAACTTCCAGGCCAGCATGAGGAGCGGGAAGTTCCACGGAATGACCTGTGCGGCCACGCCCAGCGAGCGTGGATCACGGTTCGGGAAGGCGTATTCGAGCTTGTCCGCCCAGCCGGCGTAGTAGAAGAAGTGCGCCGCGGCGAGCGGCACGTCCACGTCACGGCTCTCCTTGATCGGCTTGCCGGAGTTCATCGACTCCACCACGGCGAACTCGCGGCTGCGCTCCTGGAGGATGCGCGCGATGCGATACAGGTACTTCGCCCGCTCTCGTCCCGGCAGCTTCGACCAGTCCGATGCATACGCTCCCCGCGCCGTCTTCACGGCCCGATCCACATCGGCCCGGCTGGCATGGGCGACCTTCGCGAGCCGCTCCTCTGTGGCCGGGTTGATGACATCGAACGTCTTGCGCGGCTTCGAGGGGCGGAACTCGTTGCCGATGAAGAGCCCGTACTCCGGCTCGATCCGCACGTGATCGGTCGATTCAGGAGCGGGTGCGTACTCCCAAGGCACATCGCCGCGGGCGGCGAGGCCCCACGAGGCAGGCTTCGTGGTAAGCGTCATGACCGTTCGATTATCGCACTCCCGCCCCTCGAGCCTCGCGCTTGTCGTGGGCGTGGCTTGCGCCCGCATTGCATGAGGTGGAGACAACGGGGAAGAAGAGCCGCTGAGCGGGCTCATCTTCCCCGCGGCTTGCATCGGGTGAAAGCGGCGGCGAAGTAACGACCCAGCTGGGCCTCTTCTTGCCCGCTACCTCCACGTGGTGCAACGAGCCGCGTCGACCGCGCCGAGAGCAGCGTCCGTCGCTAGCATCGTCGGTCATGGACGAACGCCTCGAGTTCAGCCGCCGATGGCGCGTACGCACGTACGAGGTCGACGAGAACGGCCACGTGAACAATGCCGTGTATCTCAATTGGATCGAGCACATCGCCGCGGAGCATGCCGAAGCCGTGGGCTTCGGGCGCGCATGGAGCATCGCCAAAGGCGGCGGCTGGGTGGTGCGGCGCCACGAGATCGCATACCGGCGACCGGCCAGACGCGACGATGAGGTAGAGGTCACCGTACGGGTGCTCCACGTCCGCGGCGTCCGTGGCACGAGGCGGACGTGGATCCGGGATGTCGACGGGACGCTGCTGGCCGATGCCACGAGCGAATGGGTCTGGGTCCGCATCGCCGACGGCCGCCCGGCGCCCGTGCCGCGGGAGATCATCGACGCCTACGCGATCTCCTAGCCTAACGCTCGATCCGCCCGACGATCTGCGCCGATTCCGACCAGCGCACGCCGTTCGCCTCCTCGAGGTCCGGAATCGCGTCGAGGTCGAGGCCCTCCACGACCAGGCGCGCGCCGCCGCACTGTGGCGGGAACGATTCGGCGATCGCCTCGCACAGCCGGACCGTGCCTTCGGGATCCGCGAAGAGCGCACCGGTGACCACAACGCGATCGCCGCTGCCCGCAGTGGCGATCGCGTCGCTCACGCTGAGGCCCGGACCGTCCGGCCGATCTGCGCCGTCCACCACCAGGACAGGCTCTTCGGCGACGGGACCGGCGGCCGGCGGGTCGTCGTTGCTTACAGGATCGTCGGGCCCGCCGACGGCGCAGCCGGCGAGCAGACCCAGCACAGCGGCAAGGAGGATCGTGCGTAGGAGCGGCATCGCTCCCTGAGACGCCGGCGGTCCCCTCGCGGTTCCTGCCTCGTGCGGGAGCCTCGACCGCCGCGGAGCGCCTGGTGCGGCGCAGGCCTCAGTCCAGCGCGGGGATCGCGCCCAGACGACCCGAGCGGGCGCCTTCCAGCTGCAGGAGGAACTCCTTCCGCGCCAGGCCGCCCGTGTAGCCGCCCAGCCCCCCGCCGGAGTGCACGACGCGATGGCACGGCACCACGATCGGCATCGGGTTCGCGCCGAGCGCATTGCCGGCGGCGCGGTAGGCCCGTGGTGATCCGGCCGCGACGGCGACCTCGCGATACGTCGACAGCCCGCCGTAGGGCACGCGCGCCGTGGCGCGCAGGACGTCACCCGCAAACCCGGCCACCAGGCGCCAGTCGATCGGCACCTCGAACGAGCGACGACGCGCGGCGAAGTACTCGTCGAGCTGGCGACGGACACCATCGGTGCGCTCGGGTGCCGCCAGGATGCGCGGCGAGATGCGATCAGCCAGCTGCTGAAGCTGCGACTCGATCGGCTCGCCCGGATACGACAGGCGGACCAGCCCGCGCCGTGTCACGAAGACGGTGAGCTCACCCAGCGGAGAATCCATCGGCGCATAGGCGACGTCGAGGATGCCCGCGTCCCCGGCACGCCGCGCCAGGCCGGCTCGCAGCGTCACGGAGTCGAACGACGCCCGCGCGGACCGCGCGAGGCGCGTCTCGAGATCGTCGGCGCTCATCGGTCCATCTCGCGACGCAGCCGGCGCAGGCCGGCGCTCACGTTCTGCCTGGCCGCCTCCTCGGTCGTGCCCATTCGCGCGCCGATCTCGGCGTAGGCAAGGTCGAACACGAACCGATGGACCACTGCCGCGCGCTGCTTCGGCGGCAGCGCCCTGACGGTCAGCCACAGGCCGTCGTCGGGCAGCTCGTGCGCCGGCGCCGGATCCGGCTCGACGCCGTTCAGGTCACGGGTCGGGCGGCGGGCGATGCGGCGCACGGCATCGGTCGCCTTGCGCTGGGCGATGGTGTAAAGCCAGGCACGAAGGTTGTCGGCATGGCGAAGGCGCGGGTAGGCGCGCAACGCGGACATGAAGGTCTCCTGTAGGCAGTCCTCCGCCTCGGTCGGCCCGACGCTTGCGACGAGGAACCGGTGCAGCTCCATGGCGTGGGCATCGATCAGCGTCTCGAACGGCGGAAGATGCACGCTCAGGGAAACGCGGCGGCTCATCCGTTCGTGAGAATCGCGGCCTGCACCGCCTCCATCGGCAGCAGCGTGGTGACCGGCCACGCGTGCACAGGTCCCTGCCAGATCTGCCAGCCGGCTCGCGGAGCCAGGGTTCCGCAGACCGGGACCTCGGCCGACACGGTGCGGAACGGCGTCGGCTCGTTGTTGAAGAGCTCGAGCGGAAAGACGCGGTGGTCGAACCGGATCCGCTCTTCCAGGCCCAGGCGGCGACGGGCATCGTGCAGCCGCCAGACGGCCACGTGCGACCACGGGCAGTGCAGGTCGGACCAGACCGCGATGGTGCCGAGGCTGACGTTCATCGGTCCGATGCTAGCAGTGAGCGCCGGAGCGTCCGGCTGCCAGCATCCCGGCAGCCTCAGGAAGTCGCTCTGCTTCCAGGCCGGGCCGGCCGGGGCCGCGCTCTGCCCAGGGCGCTGCTTCCGTCATATACGACCACCAGTCGTGGTAAGTGGGAGTCCGCCACCCGTTCAGGGATCCGGCATCGATCGGTGAGCGTGGATTGAACGGAGATCCGTCCGGATTGGTAGCTCCGGTGCTGCGGATCCCGGTTACCACGACCACCAGTCGTAGATGGCGGAAACTCGGCGCGTGCGGCCGAGCGGACCGTCAGTCGAGCGTGAAGTAGTCTCCGCCGGAGTACCGGCCGGTGCGCTCCTTGCGAATCTGCATCAGCACGTCGTTCAGAAGGGAGCTGGCGCCGAAGCGGAAACGGTCAGGCGTCATCCAGTCCGGCCCGAGCGTCTCGTACAGGACGGCCAGGTAGGCGATCGCCTCCTTGCTGGTCCTGATGCCGCCCGCCGGCTTCATGCCCACTGCGCGCCCCGTCTGTGCGTGAAAGTCGCGGATCGCCTCGAGCATGACCAGCGTCGTCGGCAGGTCCGCCGCAGGCTGCACCTTGCCGGTCGAGGTCTTGATGAAATCGGCCCCGGCCGCCATGGCCAGCACCGATGCGCGCCGCACGTTGTCGTACGTCTCGAGCTCGGCGGTCTCCAGGATGACCTTGAGGTGCGCCTCGCCGCAGGCCTCCTTGACCGCCGTGATCTCGTCGTAGACCGATGCGTAGTCGCCGGACAGATAGGCACCGCGGTCGATCACCATGTCGATCTCATCGGCGCCCATCTCGACGGCGGCACGCACGTCGTGCAGCTTCACCTCGAGCGGGGCCTGGCCGGAAGGGAAGTAGGTTGCGACGGCAGCGACCTTGACGCTCGACCCGCGCAGCGCTTCGCGCGCCGCGGGAACCATGTTGGGGTACACGCACAGCGCCGCGACGCTCGGGACGGAGGGATCCGTGGGATCCGGTCGCCGAGCCTTGCCGGCGAGCGCGCGCACCTTGCCCGGCGTGTCCTTTCCCTCGAGCGTGGTCAGATCCATCATCCGGATCGCCAGGTCGAGCGCCCACAGCTTCGCCTCGCGCTTGATCGAGCGCTTGGCGAGCGCGGCGGCGCGCTCCTGCACACCAACCGCGTCGACCGGCCATACGCGGCCCAGCAGCGAGCCGAGGGCCTGGTGGCGCGGGCTCGTCAGGTCGCGGACGGCGCGACCTTCGCGACGCGCCGGGAGTGTGCTGGTCATGGACCGTCCATTGTATCGCCCACGCCGTGGAGCCCGATTGCGAACGGCTATGCTTCAGCGCGTGGGCCCTTCTACCCCGGAGCCGATCGTCGCCGTGCTGCTCGATGCCTGGACCGATCTGGACCGGGTCATCGACCGACTGACCGATGAGGCCGCGGAGAGCGACGCCCAGGGCAGCGCGCATGCATGGACGGTTGGCCACCTGGCGAACCAGGTCGACGGCTGGATCAACGTCCGGTTCGCCGGCGGTCACCCGCATCGGCTGGTCGGGGACGACCGATTCCGGTTCGGCGCCGACGGCCGGGCAACCGACTGGCTAGCGATCCGGTCGGCCTCGGTCGAGGTGCGAGCACAGGCGACCTCGTTCCTGGAGCGGCTGGCAGCCGATGACCTGGAGCGCACCATCCCCTACCCCGGTTCATTGCCCGAGCTGATCGGACGGACCGTCAGCCTGCGCTACACGCTGCTGCGCGTGCTTGCGCACCACTACTTCCACATCGGCGAGATCGCCAGCAAGCGGTCCGGGCGCGGCGAGTCGGTCGGCGACTACCCCGGCCCACTGCTCGCCACGCTGCGCACCGATGCATGAGCGCGACCGCGCCGCGGAGAGCGTCGTCTACTGCCTGACCCGCGACCGCGAGCTCGCCACGCGGATCGACGGCCGGCTGCTGGGCGCCATCTCGTTCTTCTACAACGATGCCGCTCGCCTGCACGAGGCCGTGATCCTGCGTCGACCCGCGATCGTGATCGTCGACACGGACGCGATCCGGCCGGAGTACGGCGACGCGGGCCTCGGACCGGTGCTCGCGTTCCTGCGCGAGCGAGCCCCAAACGTCCGATTGGCCGTGCGGCCGAACCGGGGCGCGGAGCTGCTCGTCGCCGCCGAGGCCGGGGCCGGCGTCGAGATGCTGCCCGCTGACCGGGCAGGTTGCGTGGAAGCGGTGGCGGCGATCTGCGGCTGTGCGTAGGTTCTAGCGTGGGCCGGCGATCGGCCCGATACGTGAGGCCGGCCAGTAGCGGACCACTGCGCGCCAACTGACCGCGTCGGACGGTACGGTGCCGAACGAGCGCGAGTCGGTGCTCCACGCCGGATTGTCGCCGCCCAACGTCAGGCTCCCGTCCTGCGTGGCGACGACCCGCTTGACCAGCTCGCGTGAGGCCCCGCGCGGATCAGCGGCCAGGACCAGATCGCCCGCGCGGGCCGCGCGGCTCATGCGCGCGACGAAGAGCCGATCGCCTGGCAGTAGCGTCGGTGTCATCGATCGGCCGCGGACCTCGACGACGTCGAGCCATCGGTGCGCCAGCGCCGCTCCGACCGCCGTGCCCGCCACTGCGCACAGAAGCCAGAAGAAGGGCCGAATGAGGTCCCTCCCCGTCGACATCGGTCCGGGGAGAGCCTAGGCCGCCGGAGGTCCGTTGACGCGCGTCTTCTCCGGCCCGCCGGTCGACTTCCACATCTCGTCGATGGTGTCGATCATCGAGAGCAGCTCCTTGGCGGCGCCGGCATCGAGCGACTGCTTCACCTTCGAGGCCTGCTTGGTGGCCTTCCAGAAGGTCTCGTGCAGGTCGGGGTACTTCTCGAGGTGCTCCGGCTTGAAGTAGTCGTGCCACAGCACGTCGAGATGGTGCTTGACGAGCTCGGCGCGCTCCTCCTTGACATGGATGCAGCGGGCGCGGAAGTGCTTGTCGTCGCTCGCGTCGTGCTTCTCGATGATCTTCAGGCAGGACTCGGCCTCGATGCGCGCCTGCTCGGGGTCGTAGATGCCGCACGGGATGTCGCAGTGGGCGTCGACGATGCGCGTTGGGCGCAGGATGGAACGCAAGGTCAGCATCGGTCTCCTCTCAGGTAAGGAATCGCTTGCTTGTCGTGGCCTCATCCTACCCCTCAGCAAGGTGCCTGCCGGAATTCACCGCATGCCGCGGCATGCAGCCGCCGAGCCGATGCTCCGGGGCGAAGTTGCCATCCGCCAACGGCATCGACGTTAGGCGACGCGTCTACCGTTGAGTGCGTCCTCTCGCGGTCCGTCCACGCTCGGTTGTACCGGGCGAAGACGACGAAATGCCTTCAGCAGACGCCTAACACCGATACGGTCGGTGGATGGCAACTTCCGGGGCCCGAGAACCGGATAGCACCGATACGGTCGGTGGATGGCAACTCGTGCGATGGGAAAGCTAGCGGCGGTCAGCTGCCCATCACGATGCCGCCGTCGACGCCGAGCACCTGGCCGGTGACGTAGCGCGCCTCGTCGGAGGCGAAATAGACGGCTGCGGCCGCCACGTCGCCCACGGCGCCAACGTAGCCCATCGGCGTGAGGGCCTTCAGCGCCTCGGTGGCGGCCTCTGGCAGATCGGCGGTCAGATCGGTCTCGATCAGGCCCGGCGCGATGGCGTTGCAGGTGACGTTGCGGCTGGCCAGCTCGCGGGCCGTCGTCTTGGTGAGGCCGATGAGCCCAGCCTTGGCCGCCGCGTAGTTCGCCTGGCCGGCATTGCCCATGCGGCCGGCGGCGGAGCTCATGTTGATGATGCGGCCTGACCGAGCCTTCATCATCGGCCGCGAGACGGCGCGCGTCATCCAGAACGGTCCCGCCAGGTTGGTGCTGATCACCGCGTCCCACTCGTCGGCGTCCATCCGCATCAGCAGGTTGTCGCGGGTGATGCCGGCATTGTTGACGAGAATGTCGACCGAGCCGAGCCCGTCGAGCGCCGCCTTGACGATCGCCTCCGCCGCGTCGCGACCGCCCGAGGTGTCGCCCTGGATCGTGAGGGCGCGGCGGCCGGTGCCGGCGATCCGCTGCGCGACATCGTCCGCGGCCTCGGTGTTGCCGCGGTAGTTGATCGCCACATCCGCTCCCTGCCCTGCCAGCGCGAGCGCGATGGCCCGTCCCAGGCCGCGGCTGCCGCCGGTGACGAGGGCCGTCTTGCCGGTCAGGTCGAACATCCGTCCTCCTTATCCGACGGGCGTGGCGACGAACTCGGCCTCTGCGCGCCGTGGCTTGCCGAGCCGCGTCTGTGATCCCGGCGCCGTGAACGCGCGAGTCGGGTCAGCGGTCCACTCAACCACGGCAGCGCCGGCCGTGTAGCCCGCGCCGAAGGCCACCATGAGCAGCCGATCGCCTTCCTTGATCCGCCCGTCGGCCACGGCCTCGACCAGCGCCATGGGCACCGATGCCGCCGACGTGTTCCCGTACTTCTCGATGTTCAGGTACGTCTTCTCATCCGGGATTCCGAGCTGCTTCTGGACGCTCTCGATGATGCGCAGGTTGGCCTGGTGAAACAGGAACTGGTCCACGTCCTCGACCGTCAGGCCGGCATCGCGCAGCGCGGCCGAGGCCGACTCGGCGAGCTGGCGGGTGGCGTAGCGATAGACGTCCTTGCCCGCCATGTGGACGAAGTGCCCGCCCTCGGCGATCGTCTGCGGGGTGGTGGGGCAGGCGGAGCCGCCGGCGGGAAAGATGATCCCCTCGGCGCCGCTCCCGTCGCTGAACATGTCGAGGCCGAGGAGGCCGCCGGGCCCGTCGGCGGCGGACAGCACCACGGCACCGGCGCCGTCGCCGAAGAGGACGCAGGTGTTGCGATCGGTATAGTCCAGGAAGCGCGTCAGCAGCTCCACGCCGATCACCAGCACGTTGCGGTACATGCCGCTCCGCACGTACGCGGTCCCGGTGGCGAGCGAGAAGACGAACCCGGAGCAGGCGGCCATGACATCGAAGCCGGCGGCACGATGCGCGCCGAGCTCGTGCGCGACCAGCACGGCCGTGGCCGGCATGTAGTAGTCCGGCGAGCAGGTGCCCACGATGACGAGGTCGATGTCCGACGGCTCGAGCCCGGCGACGGCAAGGGCGTCCCGCGAGGCGTGGACCGACAGTGTCTTGGTCGTCTCGTCCGGAGCAGCGACACGCCGCTCCCGGATGCCGGTGCGGCTGACGATCCACTCGTCCGAGGTGTCGACCATCCGCGACAGGTCGTGGTTCGTGAGCACCCGCTCCGGCGCGTACATGCCCCAACCGGTGATCAGCGCGTTCGTCATTGTCCGTTCCTCCATCACGTCCTGGCTCAGCGGGGGTCGATCTCGAGCAGCGGCTGCTGGCGCTTCACGAGCGTGCCGCTCTCGACCAGGACGCGCGTCACCACGCCGCCCACGTCCGACTTGATCTCGTTGAACAGCTTCATGGCCTCGATCAGTCCCACCACCTGGCCGGCTGCCAGCTCATCCCCCGAGGTCACGTAGGGCCTCGCACCGGGAGACGGCGCGGCGTACCACACGCCTGTCAGCGGCGCGGGGACGAACCGCATCCCCGGCGCCGGCTCACCGAATGGCGTCAGCCCCGTCGGCGGCGACGGGGCCGGGACGGCATGCGTCGCGGCTGCCGGTTCGGCCGCCGGGGCAGGGGC
>JBOGTC010000070.1:0-2106 GCA_050692055.1 Candidatus Limnocylindria bacterium
GGCGTCGGCGGCCAGCCAGCGCCACAGGGTGCTGCCGCTGATCGCCGCGGTGATGCCCCGCGCCAGCGCCTCGCGCCGCAGCTCGGCGATGCTGAAGCGCGACAGCGGCAGCCCCAGCTCGGCCGGCAGACTGCAGGCCAGGGCCTTGACCTCAACCACCACCGCTGGGGGGAAAAGCGGCGGGCCGGCCGCCGCGGGGTCGATCGACCAGCCCGGCGCGGCCCTCCTCGAAGTAGCGCTTCCGCCACTTGCTGACCACCTGGCGCGGCAGGTCGAGCCGCCGCCCGATCTCATCGTTGCGCCACCCATCGGCCGCCAGTAGCACCACCTTGGCGCGCACGACCTCGTGATACGGCGACGTATAGCGGCGGGCCTGCTGCTCGAGCGCGGCACGCTCCTCAGGGCTGAGCACGATCGCGAACGGGCTTCTTCTCGGCATCGCTGCCCTCCTTCCGCGGAGAGCATAGCCGAGAAGGCGCTCAGTTATACGTCGCCATAGTTACGAGAAGCTGCACTAGTTGCCGAGGGTTACACACCAGCCGGCCGACCGCCAAGCGTGTCGTGGCTGGACCCTCGTCACGGCAGCGCCGACGGCAGCGAAGGGTGATTCCATATGGGTATCGACCTGAAGACCAAGTTCGAGCGCATCCCGCTCGAGATCCTCAACGAGGGCAACCTCGAGCTGATCGACGAGCTCTACGCACCCGATTACGTCAATCGCACCACACCGCCCGGCGTGGCTCCGACACGCGACGGCTTCAAGCAGTGGGCGCTAGCGCTGCGCACGGCCTTCCCGGACATCCACTACACCGTTGACGACTCAATCGAGGCGGGCGACAGGTTTGTGCACCGGGTGAGCGTCAGCGGCACGATGCGCGGCGACTTCGCCGGCATGCCGGCCACTAACAAGCACGCGACCTGGAGCGAGATCCACATCGGGCGCGTCGCCGACGGGAAGCTCGTTGAGCACTGGGGTCTCGTCGACCAGCTGGGCATGTTCGTTCAGCTCGGCGTCATGCCCGCCCCCGGACAGGTTCCCGTCGCGGTCTAGTCGCGCGGCCACCTGAACGTCTGGTACGAGGCCCCCGCGCTGGGCGCGAGGGGGCCTCTGGCTGTCGCTTACCGGCCCCTCGGAGTCTGGGAACATCAGCGAGCGAGGAGCGATCCAATGAGCGATTGGAAGAAGCTGTTCCGGGAGAACTTGGCGGCCGACCCGGACTTCGCCGCCTACATCAAGGGGCTCGAACCAGGGACGCCCCTGACGCCCACGGGGAAGGACCACGTAGCCTTGCTCAAGCTCCGGGCGCGGACGCTGCAGAAGGAGGCACGCGAAGCCGACGAGCTCGTCGCCCTGATGGACGCCCACCGCTTTGAGAACACGCATCAGCTGTGGGAAGCCGTGGAGCGCGGCGAAGTGACCTTGCCCGAGTCGGCCATCGAGCTGCTGCTGCGCATTGGCGTCATCGAGGAGAGGCGATGATGCCGCCGGAGTGGCGCGGCTCAGCGTGCTCGGCGACGCGATCGACCGCGTCGGCAGATGGCTAGCGACGGACCACTTCCACAGGATCGAAGCGACGACCTGCTGGCAGATGACCTTCGCCGCGATGCGAGCCGCCAGGGCCACCAACCTTGGGGCCGATTCTGCGTTTGCGAGCGTAGCGGGCGTGAGAGCCGTCCGCCACCACCACATCAACATTCGCGATACCCGGGCTTCTCAACCGTCACTAACGTCTACCTAGACGCGGAGGGCAGGTTCGTCGCCATCGGGATGCCGAAGAGCGGAGTAACGTAGGACATGGAGGTGTGAGCGGCTCATGAGTCGACAAGCCGAGGCCATCAAGCGGAAGATCCGAGAGGGAGCTCTCGTCCCGTCACCCACGCCGCGGGAGTTCACGATCGCGGTGGGACCCTCGGCGCCGCCCCCACAGGTAGGCGACGTATGGCTGCTCGGGAGTGCGGCCCATCTGGTGTCGGTGGTCAGCGGCGTCGGCAGCATCCGGGCCGGCAAACTGAGGCGCCTCATCGAGCCCGAGGACGTGCCCAAGACCTCGGCGTAAGGGCAACTATGGGGAGGGGCAAGTCCTCTCGCGCCGACCAACCCGCGTC
>JBOGTC010000071.1:0-6919 GCA_050692055.1 Candidatus Limnocylindria bacterium
GCCGTACCGAGCCGGGTCGTTGCTGCTGAGCAGCGCTCCGACGCTGGACGCCGAGTAGACCATCACGACCCCGATCGCGACCAGCGCCAGGACGGCGACGAGCAGCGGCATCGATACCCGGCGGCGCTCACGCTGCACGCCGCGGGTTCGCGCCGCACGCCGGGTCGCGCCTACCGCGCCAACGGCCGCCGTCATCGGTCGTCCCTCGAATTGGGCAGGGCGATCACCGCCGCCCGAAACGCGTCGCCGCGGGCCGCGTAGTCGGTGAACATGTCGAAGCTGGCGGCGGCCGGCGCCAGGAGGACGACGTCGCCCGGCTGGGCCAGGCCGGCCGCGAGCTCCACCGCCTCCTTCATGGAGGCGGCGCGCTCCACGTCGATCCGGCCGGCCAGGAGCCGCTCCAGCTGGGCCGCCGTCTCGCCGATCAGCACCGCCGCCCGACAGCGCGAGGCGACGACGCCAGCCAGCTCCCCGTAGTCGAGCCCCTTGTCGGATCCGCCGGCGATCACCACCACCGGGGAGTCGAACGCCTCGATGGCCGCGATCGCCGCGGCCGGGATCGTGGCCATCGAGTCGTTCACGAATCGCACGCCGTCGCGCTCCCCCACCGTCTCGAGCCGGTGCGGAACGCCCGGAAATGCGCGGATGGCCGCGGCGGTATCTCCGGGCGGGACGTCTGCGAGCAGCGCTCCCAGCGCCGCGCACAGCACGTTGCCGAGCATGTGCCGCCCGGGCAGCGGGACCTCCGCAGCGGGCAGCAGCCGCGTTCCGGCCAGCACCAGCCAGCCATCCTCGTCGATCCACGCCTCCGTCTCCCCGCGGCCGGGCCGCGCCAGCCCGTACCACGCCAGGCTCTCCGGGCGAAGGCGCTCGCCAAGCTCGCGGCAGCCGGCGTCGTCATGGTTGAGGACGACCCTGCCCGATGGCGCGGTCAGTTCGGCCAGCCGCGCCTTCACCGCGCGGTACGCCTCGACGCTGCCGTGGCGATCCAGGTGGTCCGCCCCGACGTTCGTATAGAGCGCCAGCTCGGCGCCGCGGCTGATCGTCGGCAGCTGCAGCTCGGAGAGCTCCAGCACCGCCCATTCGTCAGGGCCGAGCGACGCGGCCTCCTCGATCAGTGGGCGCCCGATGTTGCCGCCCAGCACGTGCGGCACTTCGGATTCCGCGAGGATCGCCGCCGCCAGCGACGCGGTCGTGGTCTTGCCCTTCGTGCCGGTGACCGCCAGCACGCGCGCCTGCGTGAGGCGCAGGAACAGCTCGACCTCGCTGATCAGCTCGGCACCGCGGCCTTCGGCTTCCAGCAGCGCCCGCCGCAGCCAGGCATCGGTGGTCGGGAAGCGCGGCGAGACTGACGGGCTGGTGACGATGACGTCGGCGTGCGTCATGAGCGCACGTGCCTCGGCCTCGGGCACGCCGAGCGCCAGGTGAACCGGCCGTGCACCGAGCGCGGTCACCGACTCGGCCAGCTCGGTCGCGGGCCGCCGGTCGTAGGCCACGACCACGGCCTCCGCATCCGCGAGGAAACGGACAGCCGCCACGCCGGAGCGGGCCAGGCCGAGCACGACCACGCGCCGGCCGCGAAGGTCTGCCACGCTGTGGATGGGTGCGGAGGCGGCGGTCATCATCGGTCCACCTAGAAGCCGGTCGCCGTGCCGAGGAAGACGCTGAAGCCGAGCAGGCCGGCCAACGCGGAGACGATCCAGAAGCGAACGGTGATCTTCTCCTCCGCCCAGCCGATCAGCTCGAGGTGGTGGTGCAGCGGCGCCATGCGGAAGAGGCGCCTGCCGCGAAGCCGATAGCTGGCCACCTGGAGGATCACGCTCAGCGTCACCGCCACGAAGACGATGCCGATGATCGCCAGCAGCGGCAGCTGACCGGTCACCGTCGCCACGACGGCCAGCGTGGCTCCGATGCCGAGCGCGCCCGAGTCACCCATGAAGATCTGCGCCGGATGGACGTTGAACCACAGGAAGCCCATGAGCGCGCCAACCACGAGCGCGCAGAAGACGGCGAGGTTCGGCCGGCCTTCTTCCCCTCCCGGGATCGGCACGAGCGCGATGAGCAGGTACGCGACGAAGCTGAAGATCAGGATGCCGCCGGCCAGCCCATCGAGGCCGTCAGTGAGGTTGACGGCGTTGCTGGTGCCGACGATGACGAAGGCGACGAACAGGATGAAGGCCAGCCCGCCGATGATCACCGGCTCCGGGACGAGCGGGATGTTGATGGCATTGATGTTGAAGTGGCGCTGGATGTAGAAGCCGGCGAGCAGCGCCACGACGGTCTGCCACACGAGCTTCCAGCGGCCGCGCATGCCGCTGCCGCTGCGGACGTTCACGAAGTCGTCGATCGCGCCCAGGATGCCCACCCCGACGAGCGTCAGCATCGGCGTCAGCGTGCTGACATCCTCGATGCGCAGCGCCATGGCCAGGAACATGACGACGATGACGATCAGCATGCCGCCCATCGTCGGCGTCCCCGCCTTGCCGATGTGCCCCGTGGGACCATCGGTCCGGATCTGCTTGCCGAAGCCCAGGCGCTGGAGCAGCCCGATGTAGACCGGGGCGATCAGCACCACGCCGAGGAAGGCCAGCAGGAGCGCCACCACCAGCTCCAGCATGCTCACGCGTCGATCCTCCGCAGCGCGGCGACGGCGCGATCGAGCTCGATGCCGCGCGATGCCTTGAGCAGCACGAGATCGCCCACGCCGGGGGCGAGCACGCGGTCCAGCACCGCGACCGCCTCGTGCGCGTCCGCCGCCGTCGTGACCCGATCGAGACCTGCCGAACGTGCCGCTTCCGCGATCCAGCGGCCGCGCTCGCCCACTGCCACCAGCCCGTCCGCGACTCGCGCCGCGTGCCCGCCGATCTCGCGATGCAGCCGCTCCTCGTCCGGCCCAAGCTCGAGCATGTCGCCGAGCACGGCGTAGCGTGACCGCCCCGCCGCGAGCGGCGTCTCGGCCAGGAAATCGAGCGCGGCAGCCACGCTCACCGGCGAGGCGTTGTAGGTGTCGTCGACCAGCGTCGCGCCGGAGGCAGCCTCCAGGACGTGCATCCGATGCGGGGCGTGGCTACCGGCGGCCAGCGCCGCGGCCACCTCGTCCAGCGGCACATCGAAGCGCTGGGCCACGGCGACCGCTGCCAGCGCGTGCGGCACCAGGTGGCGCCCCGGCGTGCCGGTGCGCACCCGACGCGTACCGTGGGGCGTGGTGAGCATCAGCTCCGTGCCCGCCAGGCCGCGCGAGACGACATCGCTGGCTCGCACGTCCGCACCTGCGGCCAGGCCGAAGGTGCGGACCTCGGCCGTGGTGGCGACGCGCATGGCGGCCACCATGGGATCGTCCGCGTTCAGCACCGCCAGCCCGTCGCGCGGCAGCGCCACTGCCAGCTCCGCCTTCGCCTGCGCGATGTGCTCGAGGCTCCCCGCACGCTCGAGATGGGTCGGATGCACCGCCAGGATGACGCCGACCTCGGGCCGAGCGATCTCGGCCAGCCGAGCGATCTCGCCCACCGTGTACATGCTCATCTCGAGCACCGCCACCTGGTGCGCGGGCTCGAGACGCAGCAGCGTCATGGGCAGTCCGGTCTCGGAGTTCAGGTTGCCCTCGTTGCGCAGGACGTGGAGGCTTCGGGAGAGGACGTCGGCCACGATCTCCTTGGCGATCGTCTTGCCCGTCGAGCCGGTGATGCCGACCACTCGCGCCGCATTCCGCGCGCGCCACCACGCCGCGAGCTCCTGGAGGGCGCGCAGCGGGTCCGGCACCGCGATGAGCGCCGCCGCCGTGCCATCAGGCAGGTCGACCGGGCGGTCGACGAGCGCCGCCGACGCGCCGGCGAGCACGGCATCGGCCACGAAGCGGTGACCGTCAGCGCGTTCCCCGTGCAGCGCGACGAAACAGCTGCCGGGAGTGACGTGGCGGGAGTCGACCGATGCGCCCCTGATGTCGGTGACGTCGGTGGGGCCGAGGAGACGACCGCCGACCGCGGTCAAGACCTCAGCGAGAGGGATCGATGGAGGCACGTCCACCAGGCTGCGGACTACGATCGAGTCTACCAGCCTCATGGCTGGGCCACCGGCGGCTCCGGCCGGTCGGGTGGGATGGCCAGGTAGTCGAGCACCTGCGGCATGAGTTCGGCATACACCGTCTCCGGCCGCTCGGCCATGCGATAGAGTCCCCAGACCGATGGGCGGTGCAGGAGCACGACGGTGACGAGCGGCGTGTCCCCGGCCGGCAGGATGCCGATGAAGCTCGAGTCGACCCATCCATCGATGTACGTCCAGCGCTCGACGGTCTCACCGTTGGGAAGCGACACGGCGGTTGGCCCGGCGACCTGCGCCGTGCCGGTCTTGCCGGCCACCGTGTAGCCGGGGATGGCTGCGCCCGATGCGATACCGTCATCGATGGCGGTGGTCAGCAGCCCGAGCATGGTGTCGGCGGTCTCCTCGCGCATGATGCGCTCGCCGGGCGCTCGCTCGGCCATGTGCTGGGTGCCGGCCTCGTCGGTCCAGCCTGAGACAACGTGCGGCGTGACCAGGGTCCCGCCGTTGGCGAATGCCGCGTAGCCCGCCGCCAGCTGTACGGCCGTGACCGAAAGGCCCTGGCCGAACGCATTCTGCGCCGTGGTCAGCTCGCCGGAGGCGTTGGCACCGTTCGGATCCCAGACCACTCCGCTCGCCTCGCCCGATACGTCGATCCCGGTCGGCGTGCCGAAGCCGTAGCGCCGGAACGCCTCGTAGAGGGCTGTACCCCCGAGCTCGAGGCCGATCTTGGCCGCGCCCACGTTGTTCGACAGGCTGAGGATCTCGCCCACGGTGATGGGTCCGCGACCGTAAGGAAAGTCGTAGCGGTCCGCGTTCTGGATGCGGATGCCACGGACCCGGAGGTTGTTGTCGTCGACGAAGGTGTCTTCGGTATCGATCGCGCCCGCGTCGAGCGCGGCGGCAACGGTGAACGCCTTCATGACCGATCCGGGCTCGTACTGGCGGGAGACCGCCGGGTTGCGGAACCGCTCACCGTCGGTGGTCGCAAAGTCGTTGGCGTCAAAGGATGGATAGCTGGCCATGGCCACGATCGCGCCCGTCTCGGCGTTCATGATGAGCCCGGTGACGCCCTCGGCGGCGTTCTTCTGGTACGTCGCCCACATCTCCTGCTCCAGGAGATGCTGCACGCCGGCGTCGATGGTCAGGGTCAGATCCGCGCCGTCGACCGGCTCCGTGAGCGCGTGGACCGAGTCCGCGATCCGGCGGCCGATCACGTCCTCCTGGGCGATGACCTCACCGGACGAGCCGGCCAGCAGCCCGTTCTCGGAGCCCTCGACCCCATATTGGCCCTGTCCCTCCACGTCCACGAAGCCGAGAAGCTGAGCGGCGATGGTCGTATCCGACGCAACGCCGTCAACGGGGTAGACGCGCTTGGTTTCGGGCAGCATCCCGATCCCCGGCAGGCCGAGATCGCGAATCGCATCAGCCGCCTCCGGCGGGACGCGACGCTGAAGCCACACGAACGCCCGATCCTCCTTGAGGCGCGCGCGCACGTCTGCGGTCGGCATGTTCAGGATCGATCCCAGCAGCGCCGCCGTCGTCCCCAGATTCTCGATCGCCGGAGGCGTGGCGTAGATGGACTGCAGGTCGACCGAGGTGGCCAGGAGCTCGCCATTTCGATCATAGATCTCGCCGCGCTCGGCGGGGATGTCGTCGTGCTGCGCCAGCTGGTGAAGGGCCATCACGGCGAGATCCTCGCGCTCCACGACCTGCCACTGGACCAGGCGTGCGCCGATCGTCATCGCCACGGTGCTGGCGGCGAGCAGGAGGACCACTGCGCGGGCACGGCTGTCGGTCCTGGCGAGCATGATTGTCTCCGTGATCTCGCGGCTACGGCCGCGATGGCTGGGTCAATCGGTGATATCGGTCGATGCGGGAGCAAACTTCACGGCGCCGTCCTCCAACGGGGTCAATCCCAGGTCCGTCCGCGCCCGGCGGGCCACTTCGGCCGGCGATCGCGCGTGCCCGATCTCCGACACCAGCTGCTGCTGCTCCGCGCGCCGTTCGGCCAGGAGCAGCTGCAGCTCGTCGATCCGGTAGCCCGTGGCCGCCACGTGGGTGGACTGGCTCAGGTAGAACAACCCGAGCCCCGCCGCCACCGCAATCGCCACGAGCAGGCCGCGGATGTCGAGACGCTGCTGCACGCGGCGCCCGGCCCCCAGCCGCGTCGAGCGGCGGCGCGGCTGCGGTCGGACCCGCGTCCGCGGCCTGCGGCGCGGCAGGAACCATGGGTGAGCTGCGGGGCGCGCCCCGATGACGGCCATCTGCGACTGCTCTGTTACGCGGCGCTCGCGCGGTCACCGGCGCCGACGCGGAATGACGTGGGCGCCTCGAAGTCGAGCGCTTCCTCGATCTCGAATGCGGCCACACGGTCGCTCAGCCAGTAGTGCTCGTCGTTCGCGGCATGCATGCGTCGCTCGCGCATGTCGCGCTGGCGAGCGCTGTACATCCGGCGGCGGCTGGCCTGATGGCGGGGCCGTCCCTTGCTCACGAAAACCCTCCTCCTGCTGTGCCCACTCGCGCGAGCTTCTCGGCGACGCGCAGCTTCGCGCTGCGCGCGCGGCGGTTTCTCCGAACCTCCTCCGGGCTCGGCGTGATGACGCCCTTGGTGACGGAACGCAGTTGGGCCAGGTGGCCGCAGAGGCAGATCGGCGGCTTTGGATCCTCGATGCAGTCGCGGCTCTCGCGTGCGATGAAACGCTTGACGATGCGGTCCTCGAGGCTGTGGTAGCTGATGACGGCCATGCGGCCACCCGGGCCGAGCGCGGCCAGCGCGCCGCTCAGGCCGGCGGACAGCACCTCCACCTCGCGGTTGACCGCGATGCGCAGTGCCTGGAACGTGCGCGTCGCCGGGTGGATGCGGCCGGCGTCGGCCCCACCG